>JAFSGY010000030.1 GCA_017440575.1 Lachnospiraceae bacterium
ATTTACCAAAAAGGGTTAAAGAAAATGGCTAGAGCATGACGTAATGCTGTAGAAAGAAGAATGTCGGAAAGCCGTGTGAGGGAGAACCTCATGCACGGTTTGATGAGGGGCGAATGAAAATTTTCATCCGCCTACTCTACTATATCACAGAAAACTGTGTGCAGATTTCATATTGTTATCTAATTGACAAATAGTACCATGGTACCTATAATGAATAATGAAGGAAGTAAGAATGTGATGAAGTATTATGTGTTAACGAATCATATAAAACGAAATCATGCAACAGATGATATGCTGCATGTGACATTGTATATCGGTGTCCAAGAGATGAGCTTTCAGTTGATGGAAGAGGACATTGCAAAGTATTGGGAAGCGTATGAGAGAAAGATTCCGGCGGAGACAGAAGGGATGAGGCTTGAGGAGCTGGGGGATTTTTTCTTTGAGAAGCTTAAGACAATGCTGGAAAGTAAGGGAATGGAATTATATCAGGTAGAGCTTTATGATAAGCCAACCAGACGATATAAGATCTCGGATAGACTGTTATTGCCTTGTTCGCAAGATGAGTTTATGCGCCAAGAAGGAGCGAAAGCATGAAAAAGATAGTGTATATTTTTGTTTTGATTATATTGGTAACGTTTCCGGTAACGATATCGGAAGCCTCAAACACGTCTTTAAGTGTATCCACCAAGATTCGTGTGGATGGATATTATAGTGATTGGGGCAGTATTACACATACAAAGCTTTATTTTAATGATGAATCGCTGAGTAATTATGGAGCAATGCTGATTGGCGACGATGCGATTTATGTGCATTACAGAATGAATGATTCGACGGATTACCATATGCGTGTAGACTATATGGAATTAACCATTAATGGAACGCTCTATAAGTTTGAGATATGGCCGATTGACAGTAGCGGTAACATTGTGGACTCACAGGTACCGGTACAGGGAAGAACGACGGGAATTCATACAGATTTTGGTGTGTTCCTATGCAGTGTTCCCGGAACAAGTCAATATCGAAATGATGTGAATGGCAAGGTAGCATGGACTATTTACGATTCAGAAAGAACGACGACCAGCAAGGGAGATGAGATAGAGTTTTCGATTAGCTTAGCCCAATTAGAGGAGCTGATAGGAATCGAGAGCTCAGAGATTAAGAGTATTCAATTATATAATCCGCATCTTGGAAGTAATCGAATGGTAACGGTAGGAAGCTCCAGCGGACCATACATACTGGTGCTTCTTGTTTGGATATACTTGTTGACTGTATTAAAGCGTGCCAAGCTTGACTTTTGGCATTTTATCGTGGGCAGTATCGGTATGTTTATCTTCTGTATGACAGTGGTTTCGCCAGTATTGACGACACCATTGCAGAATGCAGTTGCTGCTGCGGCGGGCGTGATTGGAGAGAGATTGCATTTATTTGAGGCGTGTATGGAGTATGGGACACTATTCGTATCAAACGAAGCA
Organism: Lachnospiraceae bacterium; assembly: GCA_017440575.1. GTDB lineage: Bacteria > Bacillota > Clostridia > Lachnospirales > Lachnospiraceae > COE1. The sequence continues at coordinate 1,473 of JAFSGY010000030.1, forward strand.
GGCGTAATCGGAATGCATATTGATTATGAATGTTCCGGAATGATTGAAATGGGAGCCTATATATCCTTGCTGACCTTTTTTACAGTATATTCCAAGCAGGAAAAGACAGCACTCATGATTTTTGGGTGTATCGGAATCTTTTGTGCAAATGTGTTCCGTATCTGCTTGATTGGTGGCATGATTCATGTTTGGGGAAGCGATATTTACTTTGTTGCACATACCATCATAGGCAGACTGGTATTTTACGGATTTAGTATTTTGTTGTATTTTTATGTGTTTACCAAAGGACAGATACAGAGACAGAGGATAGGAAAGTTTCGTTATGAAGTTGTGGAATAGTTTTTTGAATTCATCCATAATATCCTGGATTGGCTGGATTTTGATTCCGCTTATCATGGAGATTATACCGGTATGCGTGAATTTCATAATCCTGATAAAGAGAAAGCTTATGAGAAAGCAGTATCGTGAGCTGACTTTTCTGCCGGAAATCAATCTGATTATTCCGGTGTATAATTCGGCAGCTAGTCTGGAGCGCTGTTTAAGCTCGGTATATGCTTCGGATTATGACCTGAGTAAGATTATGGTCATGCTCGTAGATAATGGAAGCGTGGATAACAGCTATGAGGTGTATCAGGAGTGTCGGAAAAAATGGCCGGAGCTTAGAATGACTTGGGACACATCGGCGCAGGGCAAGGCAAAAGCATTAAATAAGGCACTTTATAACTGTGATGGAAAATATATCATTCATATTGATAGCGATGGCGTTTTACATCCTCAGGCGATTCGTAATATTGTGACGATGTTTGAGAATGAGCTGGATGTGCATTGTCTGACCGGAACGGTATTAACGAATATGGAGATGATAGAAGAGACAAAGCGTAAAGGAATGCGAATGCTGCGAAGAGCGGAGTTTTTCGAATACTGTCAGTCCTTTCTTGGCGGACGTAATTTTCAGTCCGAATTTAACAGTATCTTTACCTTGTCTGGGGCTTTTTCAGCATTTCGAAAGTCTGCGATTTTAAAGACGCAGATGTACAATACAGAGACAGTATGTGAAGATACGCATATTACCTTTCAGATTCGAGAGAACCTGAACAAAAAGATTATGCTGTGTGACAATGCGATATTCTATGTAGACCCGATAGAGGATGTGAACCGTCTGTATACACAGAGACAGCGCTGGCAGAAGGGTGAGCTGGAAGTGATTCATATGTTTGATGAGCGTTTGCATGCAGTCAGGGGATTTGCAATGAACTTTGTGATTCGATTACTGATGTATGACCATACCTTTGCTTTTCCGAGAATGATATGGTATTTTGCATTGATGTTTCTGGCAGCAGTAAATTATCCATGGCAGTTGGTTGTGATTTCCTTGGTTATCATCTATCTGCTGTATGTATTTAGCGGACTCTTATATTTGATTTCGGATGTACTGTTTTTGTCTTCGTTTCCGGAGATTAGAAGGTATCATGCCAAGCATTGGTACATGATATTCCTGCATCCTATGTTTAACTTCGTTGTATTTTGGTTCCGCTTTGCCGGAATTATCAATTCCATCAGAGGAAAACAGAGCTGGAGAACGAGAACGCTGACAGAGGAAGGTAAGGCATTGCTGGGAGTCATCAGAAAAGATTTGGACGGAATCGGACAACTGACGAAAAAGGTACAAAAGCGGTTAAGCTATTCGAAAGGAACGTTGGAAAGAGAATGAGAAAAGGGAAGCAAAGGTCGGCATTGGCAATCATTGTATTGATTGCGGTGATGGGAATCTTCTTCGTGCTGACAGAGCTGGGAAAACTTCAGGAAAGTGCAGCACAGCTGTATTGCGAGCAGGAGCAGCAGTATATAGAGCTACAGAGCAGACAATTGCAAGAAATGCTGGAAAATGAGAGGAAAACGCAGGAAATCATAGCGTATATGGAGAATGAGATGCCTGTTTCCGGTAGTTTCTATTTTGTCCTTGTAAAAAATAATACGGTGTTGTTTGCACGAAACAGTGCGGTAACAAAGGAGCTGGGAGCACTCAAGGATTGGGAAGCTTTCTGTCAGGAAGTGGAGCAGGAAGCGATTTATGTCATGACAGAGACCTTTACGGTAAATGGAGAGGAATACATTCTGGGGAAGATTGTTGACCAGAGATATGTTGCGGACAGCTTGGGAATCACGCGTTTTCAGATTTATGGCATGATATCGTTGTTCCTGATGGTATTACTTCTCTTAGCGGTCATACTTCTGCATACATTCTGGTTAGCAGAGGCTCAGAAAAAGACAGTTCAGCTAGAGGGTGAATTAAAAGATAAGAACCTTCTGTTGCAGCAGGAGGACGAGGAAGCCTATCAGGTAACGATGGACATGCAGGAAGATTTGAAGCAGGCTAAGGCGACAGGCAGGTTTCGACAGTATTGTCTTAGCTTTTATCTGAATGCAACGCATGCGATTTATATCGATGGCAAAAAGGGACAGCTGCATCCGCATACGTGGGAGATTACCTTACATCTCTTATGTCCTAAGGCTCAGTTTGTAAAATTCCATGAATTAGAGGAAGGAATTGAGCGATATATGGAACGATATCAGGATAAATGCCTGAATGAAGTCGCACCTTTTCATAAGGTAAATCCTACCTTAGAGAATTGCTGTGAAGAATTTAAAAACAAAATCGGAAGAATTGTGGATAAAGAGGGATTTTCACTCATCATGATAGAGATTAAGGAGAGCCCTTCCAGAGCATACGTGATAAATCTATTGGATGAGAAGTAAAGAAAAAGAAGACGGAAGTGTTTGAGGCTTGTCCGTCTTCTTTTTTTATAATAGTTCTTTGTGATAGTCTTATTTTTTCTTTACAATTGCTTTTTTTCACGTCTCATCGAGAACTCAAGTAAAAGTATGGACTTACCGGTACTGTTTCTGACAATATCCATTCTGATTGTATTGGATGCATTATTTTCTTATTTTGATATTTTGGTATCACATGATATGACTTATCGGATATTAACGAAGCTTAGAGATATGACGTATGACAAAATCAGTGAGCTTGCACCGGCGGTAATGGTAGGGAAAAGAAGTGGTGAGTTTGTCAGTACAATTATTGATGATGTAGAGTTGTTGGAGTGGTTTTATGCTCATGTCATAGCTCAGGTTGTGGTTGCGATAGCGATTCCTGTTACGATGCTGCTGGTATTATGTCATTTTTCTATATGGCTTCTGGTTGTGATTGTACCATTTATCATATTGCTGTTGTTAGTATCGAAGTATGTGGCAGGAAAATCAAATGAACAAGGTATAGAGGTTAGAACCTATGCTGGGCGCTTAAATGCAGAAATAATTGATGGTGTGCAAGGGTTAAAGGACATCCTATCGTTTGGATGGCAGAAAAAATATTTTGAACGTTTTTCACAGGCAGAGAGGGAATACCGCAATGCAAGTCTGAATTATGAAGCACGAAGTGCAAGAGATTTGAGTATCATGAATCTGGTAGTGGAATTAGCCGGTCTTGCTGCTGATGTGACAACAGTCATTCTGGTAAAGAACGGATACCTTGATGTGACCTATATGCTTCCGATTTTTCTGATGTCAACAGGAATCTTTGCACCGATTATGGAAGCACTGACAATGAGTAATAATTATGGGTTGATTTTCGGAGCAGCAAGACGAGTGGTAAAGCTTCTTGAAATGAAGGCAGATGTGAAAGATAACGGAGTATTGAAAGCAGAGATGGCGAATCCTGACATTTTAAGTGATATATCGTTTTCCTTAAGGCAAGGAGAAACGGTTATCATATAACATGCGATCCGGCTCGACAGATGGAATGTAAGCGGGCTATTATTATTGAGCATTGCAGGGAAGGTCGGGTAGAGTGGGAAACAGAAAAAGGGACTTACTGGTATCTGACTTCCGGTGATATTGTGCTGGATAGCTTTGGAACGAAAAATAAAAGCTGCCATTTTCCATTAAGTCATTATCATGGAGTAAGTGTTACGATTTTTCCGGATGAGGTAATGGAAACGTTAGGAGAGCTGTTAAGCTTTTTTCAGATTGACTTAGATGGATTGGAGAAATATTTTGAAGTAGATAAGTCA
>JAFSGY010000031.1 GCA_017440575.1 Lachnospiraceae bacterium
CATGGAAGATGGTGGAGTCATTGGGACAGCGGAACAATTTGAAGAAATTCAAAAAATGGATATGGTGGAATGGGCAGATTTTGTACAGATTTGCAGTGCTTATGTTTTAAAAAATGATCTCTTTGCAGGAATACAGACGCATTTATACGCTCCGGATGAAAATTTCTATTTGCATAATAAAATCCATGTACTAGAGGGAGCATATCCTCAAAAAGAAAATGACATCATGATATCGGATACATTGGCAAAGCGTCTTATGATTGAGCAGACAGGCAAAGAATTCGATCTTCTGGTAATGATAGAATCAGAATCAGAGCCGGAAGAGAAAATAATAACCATGAATATCTGCGGAATTTATAATAATCCCCTTAGGAAGATAAGTAATACTTATGAAGAGATTTATACAATACCTGAGTTTGTGAATCGATACAATCCTGAATTAAGAAGAGACAGAAACTTTATCTATGTCAGATTAAACAATCTCAATCCTTTTGCATTAAAGACAGATGTCTATCAGGCTCTGGTGGATATAAAGGAAACGGTCGGAGCAAATGGTATTGTTACAAGGCATTACAATAATTTTATTGTTGCTCTCATAGCAATCCTACCGATACTCCTTGTAGTATTGCTTATTATGCTGAGTGGATACTTTTTAATCTATAATGTGTTCTCTATTTCTCTTGCTATGGATGTTGCATGGCTTGGATTAATGAAAACGATAGGAACGACACACAAGCAGCTTAATTACATATATCGTTATCAGATATCGGTCTTATCAGTGCTTGGTATGTGTGGTGGTATCATATTAGGATATGTAATGGGTGCTTTTCTTGGACCGAGTATACTTGCGATGACATCGTTTGCTTTATTTTATGAAAATACGAATCCTATAGGGGTGATTCTGTTTACCGTTGCTTTTACAAAGGCGACAATATGGATTGGAGTCTCCAAAGTAGTGAAAAAGGTAGCGGCATTATCTGCCATAGAGGCGGCAAAGTATGTCCCACACCATAAGAAGAAAATTGTTACCGTTATATCCTTTGCACTAAGTGGAATTATATTTATAGCAGTAGGAAATGCGGTTTTTGGTTATCAGATTGAGCGAAAGGTAGAACGCTATAATCAAGAGGATTGCAGAATATGGCACACGGGTATGGCGTGGGAATTAGAGGAAGAATATCAGCCAATTTCTGTCGAAGCCTATGAAAGCATAGAGAAGCTGCCGTTTGTGGAACATGTGGATATTATTTATAAAGCAAAGACAAGACCGGATGAAATAGATTATGATGGAATAAAATATTATGAACCATTTTTGGCGGAGATTTCCATGGATACAGAACTGGAAGCAGAACTAGAGGCGATGTGCCGTAATAATATAGATATAACGGCATGGAATCGGCTTGAAAATGGCAATGTTAAATTGGGAATTAGTGGTATTCCAGCAAATAGGTTAGAAAAAGAACTGGCATATGTTGATGTTCTGGAAGGGGAAATCGATTTAGATTTATTCGCCCAAGGAAACTATATACTATATCAGACTCCAAGGGCGTATAGCAACGATGGGGAAGTGCCGGAGAAAGATAAGGTACATGCCGGTGATCTGTTAAGTTTGAGCTTCTATGATGACAAAAAGGACTGCTATATACCAAGAGAAATGAAGGTTATGGCTGTAATAGATTCGAAAGATTCTTATGGAACTGGAAATATTGGTGACAGTAATATTGTGATGGTAGATAATGCATTTCAGGAAATATATTCAGGATATAAAGAAAATATTGCAGCAGTGGAAGTAAGTACAAAGTATGAGCTGGGCAAAGAGGAGATAGAAGCAGTTAGGGAAATCATACGGAAGGAAAATAATGTACAGCTTTATTTTGACTCCCGATATCAGAGTTATGAAGAGCATACGGAGGAAAGAAAAACGTTTATTATAATTGGACTGTTTTTCTCTGCGGTATTAGGAATGATAGGAATCTCTAATCTGCTGAATACCTTGGTAATGGATACGTTATTTAGAAAGGATCAGATTGCTGTGCTGCAATCCATTGGTATGACAAAAGCACAGCTTAGAAGAATGCTATTTTTTGATTATATGAAGATAGGATTTGCAGCAATGGTTATTATCTTACTCGTTGGTAGGTATGTAGCAGTAGCTATTGCATCAAGCTCCACTTTTACAGGATTTAGTCAAAAAATATTTATCAAGGAAGCAATAGGAATTGTTCTGTTTATTATTATCCTATCAGGGGGATTAGCTTGTATCTTAACAAAGTGGTTAAATCGCAAAACGATAGTGGAAAGGTTGTAAATTTCTGCCCATTTCAGTCATGGAATATTCTCCCTTGGGAGTCGGTGACTCCCTTACTGAGAATTATCGTTCTATTTGCTTACCCATTGTGTTAACGTCCCCTTTATTAAAGCCCGATTTTTTATAGAATTCGACATTTTCTTCAATAGAAATTAACTCTATAGTATATATATCTTTTTCCTTAAGATGTTTTTCTAAATGAAACAACAAAGATTTGCCGACACCTTTCTTTTTCCATTCCGGAACAACAAATAATTCTGACACAAAGAAAAAGTCTTCATCTGCATAAGGAGCAATAAAACCAAGTACGCCACCAATGATTTCATTTTTATAAACGGCTGCTAATCCAAAAGACTCAAAATTACTCAAAATTGATTTAATTCTTCGGATTCCTCTTTCTTCTGTCCATTTTTCATTCCAAGGTTCTTCTGAGTATGCTTTCATCATTGCTGTAGCTAAAGCTTTGGTATCATCTAAAGACACAATCTTATAATTCATAGTAAAGGCTCCTTTCTTAACCAACTTGCTTTTACATCTGTAAGTTCAATACTTCGAATAATCAGTCTATCTGTTTCTAAATACATGACTGCCATACCTCCTTAGATTGAAATATATCATAAGTAAATTATAACGATAACCTCAAAAACTTCTATAATGAAGGTTAAGCAAGAATCTACTCTGATTGAGGCATTATTCTTGTGAATAAAATAATCAATAAATTTCCACAAACCTGCTAACACTAGGATTAAAATGCATGAACAGGAGGAACATACATGCAATCAGTCTGGAGCAAAACAACAGATCTACCAAAGCAAAAAGAATTAAAAGGCAATATTCACATACAAAACGTGGTAATCGGTGCGGGAATGGCAGGTATATTGACAGCGTACTTCTTGCAAAAGAAGGGCTTGGAAGTAATCGTGATAGAGGCTGATAAAATCGCTGGAGGACAGACGAAAGATACCACAGCCAAGATTACTAGTCAGCATGGTCTGATTTACCATGATATGATGAAAAAGACAGGAAAAAGCAGAGCTAAAGGATACGCACAGGCAAATGAAACCGCCATAAAAGCATATGAAGAAATCATACGGGAGGAAGGAATAACATGTCATTATGAAAAACTTTCCTCTTTTTTGTATTCCACAAGAGAAGATGGAAAAGAATTGCTTGTGCAGGAAGCAAGGGCGGCAGTGGAGCTTGGAATCAAGGCTCACTACATGGAAGGGGACAAAATACATGAACTACCATTTGAAGTGTCAGGTGCAGTTTGCTTTGAGAATCAGGCACAGTTTCATCCTTTAGAGTTTTTCAAGGCATTGACGGATAAACTCACCATTTATGAGAATACGAATGCCATTTTTGTACATGGTCATATCATTGCGACAAATCGAGGAACGATAGAAGCAGAGAATATTATCTTTGCAACGCATTATCCTTTTATTAATGTGCCGGGCTTCTACTTTCTTAGGCAGCATCAGGAGAGAAGCTATGTGTTAGCGCTAAAAGGCAGGAATGTACCTGAAAAAATGTCCGCTATGTATTACGGAATAGATGAGGGTGGGCTTTCCTTTCGATGTGCAGAAGGGAACCTGTTATTAGGCGGTGGCTCGCATAGAACAGGGAAAAGGGTCAGTCATTGTGAAAATAAGGGATATTCTTATCTAAGAGAACAGGCGCACTTGCTTTATCCGCAGGCGGAGGAAACGACATATTGGGCGGCACAGGACTGTATGCCACATGACGGGATTCCTTTTATTGGCAGATATTCGTTTCTTCGTCCTTATTGGTATGTGGCAACAGGATTTCACAAGTGGGGGATGACCTCGTCTATGATATCAGCCATGATAATTCGTGATATGATTTGTGGAAAGCAGAGTCCTTATGAGGAAGTATTTACGCCACAACGTTTGTTATTTAGGGCAGGAATTAAGGACTTATGCGTGGATATTGGAGAAAGTGTGGTTGGGCTTACCAAAGGATTGTTTAGTAGGAAGGAAACAAGATGCAGTCATATGGGTTGCCATTTGACTTGGAATGAGGAAGAGAAGAGCTGGGATTGTCCGTGTCATGGTTCGCGGTATGATAATGATAGAAAGTTGATTGATAATCCGGCACAAAGGCAAAAGCCTAGAAAATGAAAGCTTTTGCCTTTGCAGCATCTTATGATACAATAGCACCTCCGTTGGGATGAAGTATCTGTCCTGTTATGTAAGATGCATCATCAGATGCAAGGAAGACATAGCACGGTGATACTTCACATGGCTGACCGGCTCGCTTCATAGGAACCTCAGATGTGATTCTGCCAAAGGTAGTGACTTCCTTGGCTGAGAAGGAGGATGGAATCAGAGGAGTCCAGATAGGCCCCGGTGCTACGGCATTTACACGAATTCCCTGTTCCACTAAGGATAGTGCAAGGGATCTTGTGAGTGCAACTACTGCACCCTTGGAAGAACTGTAGTCGATTAAGTCTTTGTGTCCTTGAAAGGCAGTGATAGACGTAGTGTTAATGATACTACCACCACGTTTCATATAAGGTAGAGCAGCCTGTATCATATAGAAAAAGGAAATAACATTATTCTGGAATATGAAGTTTAATTGTTTTTCCGTAATATCCAGAATGCTGGGTTGTAAAAATTGAAAAGCGTGGTTGTTTATTAGGATATCCAGTTTTCCAAAATATTCTATCGTTTTGGCGATACACTGATTGGCAAAACATTTGTCTTTCAAGTCTCCTTCTAAAAGGAGACATTTTCCCCCCAGTTCATGAATGCGAGCTTCTGTTTCTAAGGCATCCTGTTTTTCGTTATAGTAAATGAGAACGACACAGGCTTCTTCCTTTACAAAATCATAGGCAATGGCGCGACCAATACCACTATCGCCGCCTGTAATAATGGCAACCTTATCCTTTAGTCGTTGGTAGCGAGTGGTACATTCAGAGATAGGGCGAGGATTCATGATGGATTCGATACCCGGTTGGCAATCCTGATGCTGGGGTGGGAAAGTGTCGGGAAAATAACAGTTAGAATTAAGTTTCATTTTCATACCTCCTTATGTAATAAGGTATGTTGAGAATAGATTTTTGTTCGTTATAAGAAGATGCAGAGAATAAGTTAATATCTCTGCATCTTACTTGCCAAAACTGTGTCTTACAACGTATTATCAAACATCTTTTTATCAAATTCCGCATTAAAATAATAGAAGTTCTTGGAATCGAGCTTCTCTTTTGTCATTTCAATTGCCTCTCCAAAACGCTGGAAGTGTACAATTTCTCTTTGGCGCAGGAATTTTAATGGGGCACGTACATCGGGATCATCAATCACACGCAGAAGATTGTCATAGACAGTACGAGCCTTTTGTTCTGCAGCGAGATTTTCATAAAGGTCTGCAAAGGCATCTCCTTTTGACTGGAATTCTAAGGAAGTAAAGGGAACGCCTGCTGCCGCCTGAGGCCATAAACCGGTTGTATGGTCGATATAGTAAGCATCGAAGCCGGCTGTTTTTGCTTGTTCAGGAGTAAGGTTCTTGGTAAGCTGATAAACCATGGCACATATAATCTCCATATGGTTGATTTCTTCCGTACCGATATCAGTTAAAAGTCCTCCTACCTTTTTCACAGGCATGGAATAACGCTGTGCAAGGTAACGCATAGAAGCGCTAAGCTCCCCGTCAGGTCCACCATACTGACTGATA
>JAFSGY010000032.1 GCA_017440575.1 Lachnospiraceae bacterium
AACCACTTGCTAATCAAAACTATGGAAAAATTATTAATGAAAAGCATTTCCACAGACTCCTTGGTCTGATTGAAAATGAAAAAGTAGTTGCAGGTGGAAGCTATATGAAGGATACGCTGCGCATCGAGCCAACCGTTCTTGACAATGTAACCTTTGAAGATGCTGTTATGCAGGAGGAAATCTTTGGTCCAATCCTTCCGATACTAACCTATGTATCCCTTGATTCTGCCATCCAGCAAATCAATACCATGCCTCATCCACTGGCACTTTATCTGTTTACCTCTGATAAAAAGGTGGTCAAAAAGGTAACTTCCTCCTGTGGCTTTGGTGGTGGATGTATCAACGATACCATTATCCATCTAGCAACCAGTGAAATGGGCTTTGGTGGCTTTGGTGAAAGCGGTATGGGGTCCTACCACGGCAAAGAGGGTTTTCAAACCTTTACTCATTATAAGAGCATCGTTGATAAAAAAAACTGGCTTGACCTGCCTATGCGCTATCAGCCATATACCGATTTTCACAACAAGCTTGTACATTTCTTTTTAAAATAAACAAATGCAGGATATCCCTTTCTTGGTTATCCTGCATTCTTTATTCACTATAATTTAAATCTTGAAATAGTTTCTTTTAATTCTGTTGCAATCTTATTTAACTTCTGTACATAATCCGAAACATCTTCCATGGTTGTATTTACAAGCTCTGCGGATGCCGTTACCTGTTCTGCCGCTGCTGCTGACTCTTCGGAAATGGAAGCAATATTTTCCATACTCTCTACAACTGTTTCTTTATTCTGTACCATATTATTATTCAGCTTACCAATCTGCTCTAATCCCTTGATCAAGTTATCAACTGCTTCTGAAATCTTATGGAACAGTTCTCTGGTATCGTGAATGGCATTTTCCTGCTCCTGCTGTAATCTGTTGCTTTCTTCCAAATTACCGGATACCTGCGCAGATTTTTCTGAAATCTCCATAACAATTGCCTTAATCTCATCCGTAGAATCCTTAGACTGCTCAGCCAGCTTTCTAATCTCGTCTGCAACTACCGCAAAGCCTTTTCCAAGCTCTCCTGCTCTTGCAGCCTCAATCGATGCATTTAATGAAAGTAAATTTGTCTGACTGGTAATATCTGCAATAACATCCGAAATGTAATTAATCTTATCAATACTTTCTAACATTTCACCTATCATTTCACCTGAAACCTTAGAATTCTCTCTTGTTTTATCGGTCTTCTCAACCAATTCACCTACAACATTTATTCCCTTTGTACTAAGTTCATTTGCTTCCTGCGCGCTTTGAGCCTGCTCTGTCGCACCGACTGCCACACTTTGAATTGCCATCGTTACCTGATTTGCCGTTTCCTTTGTTGTTAATGACACTTCATTAATATCCCCTGCAACATGATATACATCCGAGAACTTATTTCCTACTTCACGAATTAATCCCGAAACAGAATCTACCATGCTATTAAAGTTCTCCTGCAAATCGCCCAGCTCATCCTTACGAGTAACCTTAATTCTATCCGTAAAATCACCATCTGCTAATTTTGCAGTTGCTGTTTGCAGCTTACTTATGGCTCTTGAGAGTGAAAATGCTACAAAAACGGCAATTATAGTACCAATGATAAGTGCAATGATAATGGAAACTACAATTGATGTAATCATCTCAGAAATATTTTTCGCATTTTCCATTTCACTACAAATAAATCCGATTAATTTCCAATTTGTTATCTCATCCTCTAATACAGTAACATAAAACGTATTACCATCTATTTTTTCTGTATAAGAATACACGGAATTAACCGCTTCTGTCTCCTGCGCAGAATCAGCTACAAATCGGTTCCAAAATTCATTGTTTGCTACCGTATCTGTAATATATGTATTATTCTCGTTGTCTACCAAAATATTTCCATCTGCATCAACAAGAATAACATAACCTGTATTTAGTAATTTAATCTCTTGTACATACTGCTCCAAAGTAGAGAAGCCAATGTCTAATGCAACCGCACCAGTCTGTACATCATCAATTCTGATTCCCTGAGAAACGGTAATAATCTTCTGCCCTGTTTCCTCATCCACATATGGTTCTGTAAACATGGCGAAAATATTTTGACGTGATTTATTCATTTGCTTCTGATAGAGATTTTCATCCTTTATTCCCTCTTTCTTTTGTAACGAAATTTGATAAATTTTGTTTAATTTTCAACGCAAATTATATCATTGTCTATTATTTAAAGCAATATATTCTTATTTTTGTGTCATTTTTCGCTATTATATTGCTTATTTAACTCTCGTTTTTTTTCGAGTTCCCTTGCATTGTTTTCTATTCTGGACTTATTCAACGGATATAGGAAAAATAACACAACTGCCAGCAACACAAAGCCTACCGCCGGAACCAGACAGGTTAGATTATAAATCCCCTTTGTAACCTCCGGGTCAAATGCTGTCGCCTGTGAATATCCAATTGCCGTAAGCAGTACACCGGTTACGCCTGAGGATGCTGCCTGTCCTAGCTTTCTTGCAAAGGAATACACCGCATAAATCGTTCCATCCGAACGCTCTCCTGTCTGTACTTCCGTGTCATCAATGACATCCGTAATCATTGCCCAACAGATTAAATTAAATACTGCAATTCCAATATAAGAAATCGCATAGATAATTACAAACACCCACGCATTCGTTACCTGTAGCACAAAAGCAACCGCAAAGACTGCTGCCCCAAAGATAGAAGATACCACGGCAAGCTCCTTCCTGCCAAATCGCTGTGATAACCTTACTGTAAAGCTGGCACACCCAAGGGTAACCACAAGACCTACGATACCGGTTGCTGCCTGAGCCTGGGTATTGCCAAAATAATTCGGAAACACATAGGTTGTCATTGTTGATACTGTCAGCTGTACCAACAGCATGCAAATAGATGCCACTACAATGCCAATTAATGCTTTATTCTTAGCTAAACCTGTCAACAGATTGCTGAGGCTGAATTTTTCCGTTTTTCGCTCTACTTTTACCCTTTCTGTCATCAGAACATAACATAAAATATAACAGATTATCGCACCAATCGAGCATAGAAGTGCAGCTATCATGGTCTTTTGCCCGGATAAAACACTGTTTCCGTTCTCATCCTTATAATAAATAATAAGTGGCAATAAAACACCAATTACAGTTCCTGCAAGCGCTGAACCTATCGTTCTCCAATTAGAAAGCTGTGCCCTATCCTTAGACTCTGCCGATATTGCCGATACCATCGAACCATAAGGAATATTAATACTCGTATAGAAAACACTTCCCCATAACAAATACGTAAAAAACATCCAGAATATCTTAAAGCCCATAGACATATCCTGAAACCAGCTTGCATACATCAAAAAGGAAGCTACCGCAACAGGACCACACATTCTTCGAATCCATTCAATGAACTTTCCCTTCTTCCCCGGTCTGCTGCGGTCTACAATCTGTCCCATTGCCACATCCGTAAAGGCATCCACAAAACGTGCTGCCATCATCATAAAACCAATCAGCCCCACAGACACTCCCATCACATCCGAGTAGAATTTCATCAGTATCATACTTGACAGGATAAACGTAAAATCATTTCCAAAATCTCCAAACATATATCCAAGCTTATCTCTCATGCCAAATGGCTTTATCTCTTTCATTTAAGCAATCCCTCCAAAATCGGTATTACAACGAATAAAAAAGTTGTCCTATTCGATAGTATGTCTCGAATAGAACAACTTTATGAGAGATTCTTACTTATTTTACATTTAAATTTTTCTTATCTGATTCAGTCTTGCATTCAGCTCTAACAGCTGTTCCTTGGTTACTGCTGTTCCAACTGCACCAAAGGTATTAATCAAACGAATCATAGTAAAGCTCCCCATCATCTGCATAAATCCGCCAATACTTTCCGGTGTCAATGCAAAGGCTCCTTCTCCTTTATCCTTTCCCATATGCTTCATAAGCTCAAAGAATAGCTCCTCGCCCTCCTTTGACTTAAGAATATCACTCATTTTGTCATTTAGGGATAAATATCCTTCCTTTTTGGTAATATCAAACCAATTCAGAATAGCCCCCTTTTCCTTCAGGCGATATTCTTCATTGAATACAGCAACCTTTCGAATCATACTTTCGTCCGTGCAGTTACCTGAAACTGCCTTTAGAACACTTTCTCCCTTATTCTGTACCTGAAAATAGAAGAAATGACAATCACTTTTCTGCTTTCCAAGGCTTTGTCCGTTTACAAACAGCTCTACCTCCGGCAGATTGGAATACACCGTAACCTTCGTTTCGTCCTCTACACGGTCTATATAACGCTTTCCACAGATGTGTACAAAGGGCTCATCGGAAAGCCAAGCCTTATATGCATAGAAAGAATCCTTCTTATACTTGCGATCAAAGGTCACCAGTCCCTTATGATTCTGTCCGTTTTCACCGCCCTCATTTCGTGCATCTGCACCAAAATCAAACATGTTCCATACATGTGTTGCCCAAAGATATGGTCTGGTAAAAAGCTGCTTAATCAGCTCTTCATGATAATATGCCTGATATTCCTCGGTATAATCACCCTGCTGTGGGTCAGACGTATGCCAGTTAAGCGCCTCGCATCCATACTCACTGACACCTATTGGAATGTCTGGGAATTCCTTATGGAAATTGTCAAACCAAGGTCCATTCATAGAAGTATCACCACCATACCAGCCAAAATAATGGTTATAGGACACCACATCCGGTATCTGAATATATGGGTCATGAATATCACACATGGTAACTGCTGCAATCGTTGTAAGCCTTGTCTTATCAAGCTCATGTGCCAAGTCATTTAAGATACGATGATTTTCCAATAAATCCTCATCTGACTTACCACCAGACATGGTAATCTCATTGGATAATCCCCATACCACGATGCTTGGATGATTATAGTTCTGGATAATCAACTCCTTCATCTGGGAAATGGTATTCTCTCTTCCATTTGGCATATGGCCGGAAATATACGGAATCTCAGCCCATACTACCATACCATATTCATCACATAGGTCATAAAAATACTGGTCATGCTGATAGTGTGCCAGACGAATCGTTGTGGCTCCCATTTCAGAGATAAACTCCATATCCTCTCTGTGATGCTCTGGTAATAATGAATTTCCCACTCCCCATCTGTCCTGATGACGTGACACACCGCGAAGCGGATAGCACTCACCATTCAGAATAAAGCCTTTTTCCGAGTCTATTTCAAAGGTACGACAGCCAAATCGTGTCTTAATCTTGTCTACACACGCATCTCCTGCAATCAATGTCACCTCAGCGGTATACAGATAAGGGTCCTTTCTACCATGCCAAAGATGAACCTTTTCTATCTTCAGTGTCATGCATGTCTTATCCGCAGACTGACAGCCTTCTACCACAACCTCATTGTCTTCATTCCGAATCGAAAAACAAAGCGTCTGTCCCTCTTTTCGATTAGTCAGATATGCCTCTATTTCAACCTCTGCTGTACCATCTGTAATCATTGGGGTTACCTTAATACCAGGTCCTCCATAATAATCCAGCGTAAAATGAGATTCCGGCACTGCAATAATCTTTACCTCACGATACAGACCACCGTAAAAGGTAAAGTCTGCATTTTGTGGATATACCCTGTCATTTGCCCTGTTATCTACTGCGATAACCAATAAATTTTCATCCTTTAATGCTTCTGTAATATTGACACGCCAGATAGAATAGCCTCCATCATGATGTGCCAGCTTCTTTCCATTTAAAAATACATCTGCGGATGAATTGGCGCCATTGATTTCCAAATAATATATGGCATTCTGTGGTAACTCACTTTTTTGAAATTCCTTTGCATAATAGCACATACCCCGGTAATAATCATTACCACCATCCTGACCATCTATGTCATTCCACGTGTGCGGCAGATTCACCCAGTACCAGCTCTGTGCCATTGTCTGGGGAACTGCGGCTGTATCCTTTGTAAAAGCCCATTTTGAGTTTAAATCATAAATTTCACGCATATAGATTACCTTACCTTTCTCAAACTATTTATATAGTTTGTTACATGGAACGAATAAAATACGCCATTTGATAAATTAGTCTTTCCTCTGTTGTATCTAATTCACAATGTAACAGCTTTTTGATGTTGGAAATTCGATAAATAACCGTATTGCGATGGGTAAACATTGCCTCTGCCACTGCCTGTATGCTTCCATTATATTTTAGATACCATTCTAATGTTTCTACGTAATTACTGTTATGCTTCGCATCATAATCAAGTAATGGCTGTAATGTGTTTTCTCCCATTTCTTTTAACAGTGCGGTATCCGTCACGGAATACAATAAGCGGTGTATTCCCATTTCATCAAAATGCAAAATGGGTGTCTTTTTCTTCCTTGCCATAGTAACGGCTGCTTTTGCTCTCTGATAGGCAATATGGAGATTTGTTATATCATGCACTACACTTCCAGTACCTGCAAAGACCGGAACCTCCGGCATTTTCCGTTTTGTCCGCCTTACTACACCCTCTACAATCTCATCATAATCCTTTTGTGAAACATCATTCATAATCAAAACAAAATTCGAATCATAATAGAAAAAGCTTCCATTATGTGTGATATTTTTTAAATATATCTGCAAACGGTAGCTGAGGCGCCTTCTCTCCACGGTATCCATCTCATCTAATCCCTCTGCCGTAAAGATAACAACTCGAAACTCTCCATCCACATCAAAATACGGCAGCAAATCCTTACGATACAACTCCTGATTCGCCGGCTCTTCGATTGCATGGATAAAGGCTCTTGTAATCTCCTCATCCGCAGTACCCTGCAAAAAGATTCGTATACTAAAGTCCTTAATCATATCCACAAGCAAAACCTCCCACGGAACCGTCATGAGTGGAAGGTCATTCTCATCACAATATTCCATAATGGACTGAGGTATTTCCTTTATGTACTCTCCTGTATTTACAATTAATCCCGCTGCATGATGCTTAACGAGCATTTCCACCAGATTCATAAGCTTTTCTTCGGTATCGAAACCTAATCCGGTAGTAACTGCAAGTTCCTTCCCTCCAAAATTCTGAATAATGGCGGTATCCTCCAGCATGAGAATCCAATTGATGGAATTCGACCAGCCCTTATGTCCTGCTATCAGTTCCATCTGATAACGCTCCTTTGAAAGCAAATTCATATCCTCTATGGTAAATCCCAAGACATTCCCTCCTTTTTGTCCGTTACTTGCGGACACTTGTTTTGTTAATACTATTTTTCCCCGATTATTTTCGTCATTTTATTACAATTTTATCATTATTTGTGCTGCGAGTACATATTTATAACCTATTTTTTAGTACCTTAACCCATTGGATTCGTGCTGATATTTGGTATGATATATATAACAAAACAAAAACACAAAATCTACAAAGGAGGCGTTTTTTATGACAACATTATTTATCAATAACTACAATACCTATTCTATGGAACAGACAACACCAAAGTGGATGCGTGAAGAACGCTATGGCTATTGTGAGCCAACAGCTCAGCAGGCTCAGACTTTTAAGTCTTTCTTCACTAAGCTGGTTAACCTTTTCTTATAAATTTTATATATAACTTCTTCATTTCTTAATAGAAAAATGGGACTCATGTAGTTCCATTTTTTTATGCGCACGTATTAAAAGGCCCTCTGTTTCCAGAGAGCCCTCATATATTCGTTTAAATCTTAAACTGTGCAAGCATCTGCACCATGGTAGCTACCTGAGCAGTCTGTTCTTCACTGACTGCTGCTGTTTCCTGTGAAGTTGCTGAGTTATTATCAACAATCTCTGCTACTGCGGAAACATTTTCATTGATGTTATACATATTATTTGCTTCCTCACGAAGCTCATCTGCCATCTGAGCCATCTTTTCTGTGGATGCCTTAGCACCAGTCATAACTTCTTCCATATTCTTAACTGTTTCATCAGCAATCGCAATACCTTTTTCAACAGTCTCTACGGTCTTTTCAATAAGTACTGTGGTCTCACCTGCTGCCTGTGCGGATTCTTCTGCCAGCTTCTTAACCTGCTCCGCAACTACTGCAAACCTCTTCCTGCCTCACCTGCACGAGCAGCCTCAATCGAAGCATTCAGTGAAAGAAGATTGGTCTGACTAGAAATATCCTCAATCGTAGCAATAATGGTACTGATTTCTTCAGAACACTTACTAATCTCATTAATCGTAACCTTAAGCTCCTGCATCTTCGCATTACCTGACATCAGAAGCTCTCCTGCCTGTGTAGAAATCATAACCGTATCTTGTGCATCCTGTGCCTTTTCTTCCATACTCGTTGCCATCTGCTTAACCATATCAGCTACCTCTGCAACCTTAGTAGACTGTATCGTACATCCATCTGCTAAGTCCATCGCAGCCTTGGCAAGCTGTTCAGAACCGCCATCAACCTCTGCTGCTGTATCCTTAATAGTCTGTAATACCTGCTTCATATCCGCTATAATTTTAATCAGAGATTCCTTAATCTGAACAAATTCTCCAACGTATTCCTGTGTGACTTCAACATGGTAGTTTCCACTTCCCATCTGGCCAAGCACATCTGATATTTCATGTATCATATTAGAGAAATTCTGCTTCATAAAAGCTATGGCTTCCACCATTTTTCCTACTTCGCTCTCATCAGCATACATATCCATTTCTTTATCGAAACGTCCCTTTGCCAGCTCTGTCATCTGGTCAGAAACTTTTACAATTGGAATTAACAACTCTTTCTTAGAGAAATTAATTGTACCTGCAATCTTCATAACAATATAAATAAAGGACAATGCAAATAAAAACTCACTAATATACATAAATGTTGTGAGCATACTCTGTTTCTTACTAATACGGTTCTGTATATTGTTAATACATTCATCTGTCAGACTATTAATCTGTTGAATCGTCTCTTCATATTCTTCGCCAAATACCAGATTCATTGCTGTTTTCAAAGACCCCGTCTTTACATATGCCATTGCTTCTTCTTCTAATGGCACCAAATTATTTGATAAAGCTGCTATCTGCTCAAGCTGTGCCCACTCTTCATCTGTAATATCATTTTCTTTCAAGCCTGCCCATGCAATATCACGATTCTTATCTTCATTCAATTCTTTAAAATAATTATTGTAATATAACTCATTACCCGTAACCGTATAAGACTGTACTTCTGCTGTTAGTGTCTTCGAACCAATTCTATATTGATTCAAATACATAACACTCTCCAGCTGATCAGCATTTGCTATAGATACTGTGATATTAATAACAGTAAACACCACCAATAAAATAATACCGAGACCTACTACACGATAGGTATCCTTTACAATCTTATTCAGCTGCGCTGCCTGACCATTTTTATAAACAGACTCCTCTTTTTGGTTCATCATTACTTTTGTTTTCTCCTGTTTTTTCATGTCCACCCTCCTACATTTCTCTTTCAAGACATAATGCTCACCCGAACTACGTTCAGATGAGCACTAAGCAATCAAATTCTGTATTTTTATTCGTCTCATATTATAAATTATACACAATTCCATTTTATAGGTCAATGTTATCAGAAATTTTTCTTATTTTCTGATTTTTGTGTATATTTCGCACAGAAGAAAACATTTCTTAAATCAATACTTTCAGCTTTGCAGGCAGACACTCAAAACAAACCTTGGTCACATCACCACAATATTCTCCATCTGTATGTAAAACCATCGGCTTATCCATAGATAATTCACAACACTGACAATTCTCTATCTTCACTCCATGGAACCGTTCATGCTTGGCGGCTACCAAAAAAGGAAGTACAAAAAAGGTACATAACTTTGGTATTCCATGAACGGTACAAACTGACAAAAGACCATCCTTTGCATCCGCAGCCGGTGCCATAGGAACGCCGCCACCCTCTGCCCTGAAATTCATTGCTGCAGAGAAGATATGTTTTTTATAAAGTGTCTTTCTTCCCTTATCAATCACTACTTTGGTATCCGAAGTCTGCATACTAAGAATCGACTGTACTGTTATGATCAAATACGTCAGCTTTCCAAGACCGATTCGATTCAATACCTTCTTAATCCTAGAGGTCATGGACTTCTTGCAGACAAGTGCATCCATACCAACTCCCGCACTAATCATAAAGAGGCGTGAAATCTCTCTCTCATTATCCAGCCAGCTTGCCTTTCCCAAATCAATGGTCTGAGTTCCCTTAGACTCCAGAATCCGTAGCAAAAGCTCCTCTGGTGTTCCTGAAATTCCTAAGCCCCTTGCACAATCATTGCCTGAACCCGTAGGAATAATTCCAAATCTTATTTTTTCAAAGCAAGTAATACCATTTACCACTTCATTAATGGTTCCGTCTCCACCAACAACAACCAGCTTAATCTCAGCTTCATCCAAATTACTGATTTCTTCTGCAAGCTTGGTTGCATGTCCAGCGTACTCTGTCTTCCAGATACGATACGGCTCTTCCTCTTTTTTCAATAATGCTTCTATTTGTTTCCATACACGTACACCTTTTCCGCTTCTGGAATGCTCATTTACAATAAAATGAATCATAATATTCACCTCTATAGCTGTAACACATTAATTAACAGCAACCATGCAAATCCATAATAAGTAACTACTGCCACAAGGTCATTTACTGTTGTAATCAGCGGTCCTGACGCGACTGCAGGGTCTACCTTCATCTCATGGAAGAAGATGGGCACTACCGTTCCTACAAAGCTCGATATTGTCATAGAAAGAATCAGTGCAATTCCAACACAGGCTGATATTGCAAATGCATAACCTACCGTCTGTCCTTTTAACAGACATACATATGCCCCAATAAACACAACGGACAATATGCCTAAAATCAAGCCATTGCAAAAGCCAATCCGCATTTCCTTAAACATCATACCAAGCTTCTGCTTCTTCTCGAGATTCTCATCCATCAGACCTCGAATCGTAACCGCAAGGGACTGCGTTCCCACATTACCTGACATACCTAAGATTAATGACTGGAAGCTTACAATAATCGCAAGCTCTGAAATCACACCTTCAAACAATCCTGTCACGGCAGATACAAACATACTAAGCGCCAACAAAACAGCAAGCCACGGAATACGCTTTTTAATGCTTTCCAATACACTCTCTTCCAAATCAGCCTCTTCTGTCATACCGGCAAGCATGGCATAGTCTTCGCTCATCTCATCATCAACTACCTCAACAATATCCTGTGCCGTAATAACACCCAGAATCTCATTTTCCTCGTTTAAAACCGGAATGGAATCCTCCGCATAATCCTTCAATCGCTCAATACAATCTGCTATCTGTTCATGATCGCGTACATATGGATACGACTGACTGATTAAAGTGTGCAGCTCTACATAATTACGTGCAACAATCAAATCCTTTAAGTTGATTGCCCCGTAAAAGGAATTATCATCATCCTTCACATAGATGGTGGTAATATTATCATTTTCCTCTGCCTGGGCAATCAACTCACGCATTGCCTGCTTAATGGTCAATCTTCTGCTAATCTCTATATAATTGGTAGTCATAATACTACCAATCTCATCCTCGTCATAGGAACGAATCAGGTTGATGTCTTCCTTTGACTCCTCATCCATCAACTCAATCAACTGATTTCTAGTTTCCTCATCTACTTCTTCAAGAACATCAACCGCATCATCGGCATCCATGTTCTCAATAATGTCTGCCGCCTTCTCCGGCTCAAGTTCTTCCAGATAAGTTCCTACATCATCTACGTAAGCAAAGATTTCAGATACTCTCTCTATCCCAAGTATCTGATACAATCTTTTTCTCTCAAATTCACTTAATTCATCCAATGCAGATGCAATATCGTTATCATGATAATTATCAATCTGCTCTGCAATTGACTTCTCAAATTCGCCATTACGAATCAGCTCTACCAGCTCCTGCACATAATCAGGAACCATGATTTCTTCATTCTCCATCTACTCCACCTCAAAACAATATAAAACTGTTTTGGGCATAAAAAAACCACCGTTTTATACTCCCAAAAACAGAACCAAAGGGTTGCTTGAAACGATGGACAAAATCATTCTTATACTAAAATACTAAGAGTTCGTATACGAACCTTTGTCCATCCATGCTAGGTCGACCGCAACTATCACAACTGTCCATATACGACACTCCTTTCTGATTATTCTACGTTAGTAATTTACTTTTATTCTATTCTTCTGATACAAAATTGTCAATAATATGACAAACACCTGACAGAGAATTTACACATCCAAATAATAACAGCTTGAGTTCCTCATCCGGCTGTGTTAAGTCCGGTACCATAACTGGCTTGAGTCCTGCTCTATACGCTGACAAGATACCATTTGGAGAATCCTCAACTGCAATACAGTGCTCAGGCTTTTCTCCAATCTGCTCACAAGCATACAAATATACATCCGGCGCAGGCTTCCCATGCTCTACCTCCTTGGCACTTACGATGCTGTCAAATAGCTCCATAATTCCAAGCTGTGTCAAATGTTCCCTTGTACGGTCAAGTGGTGTTGCTGTTGCTACTGCTATTTTGATTCCCTTTTCCCGTAGAAGCTTAAGCGTTTCCTCTACCTCTGGCTTCATCTCTAGTCCACACTGTTCCAACGTCTCTTTTACAAGCTGTCTTCTTCGCTCTCTGATTGCATAATAGTCAAATTCCTCACCAAAGATTTCCTTCATTCTTTTTTCCGCTATCTTTGCATCACAGCTCCTTAGACTTAATGCCTGCTCTTTCGTAAAAGGAAATCCTGCCTCCTTTGATGCCTGTATCCAGCAGGAAAAATAATGCTTCTCTGTATCAATCAATACACCATCCATATCAAAAATCACTGCTTTTATCATATATATGAGTCTCAATTCCTTTCTCTATTCTAATATTTCCATGATCCGTCTGTTATCTTTTAGCCACTTTTCATGCTCTCGATAAGAAGCATCTACTCTTTCGACGCTCTCCCAAAAGCTCCTGCTATGATTCTTATGTAAAATATGACATAGTTCATGCACAACCACATAATCAACCACCTCCGGCGGACACATAATCAACCGCCAGCTAAAGTTAATATGATTCGTACCACTACAAGAGCCCCATCTTGTCTTTGCCGAAGTTATCTTTACTCCCTCCGGCACCACTTGCATATTCTTTGCAATCGTCTCCACACGTTCCTGCAGGATCACTGCTGCTCTTTTTTTATACCAGGTAACAAGCTTTGTGTCTGCATCCTGCGTTTCCGGCAATAAAAATGCCTTTCCATCAAAGTAGATTTTCTTGGTCATGCCCCGGAAAATCATACATTCCCGTCCCAAATAAGGAATGGTTTCCCCATCCTGTAAGGCAAGCTTGGGACGCTCCTGTTTTTTTAGCTTCATTTCTTCTGATTTTTGCTCTATCCAGTCCTGTTTTTCCTGCACAAAACGCATAATATCATGATTAGAAGCATAAAAAGGCGCCCTGACAATCAGCTCTCCGTCACTATCTATGACAAGTGCTATTGTCTTGCGCCTTGATTTTACGATTTTCTTTGGTTCTATCATTCGCATATCCTCCTAATCATTGACTCAAGGATATGTTACTTGATTTTTCCTGAAAAATCTACCTATTCTTATCAAATGATACACTTATGATGTCGCCGTAAGAATGTCTTCCTTTGGCTTATTCTGATACTGTTGGGACAGATTTAACAATGTGATATAATTGCGAATCATATCTCTTGCTGTAATATCCTCTGCTTTTTGCTTCTTGGCATACTGTGTTTTCAGGAAATAAATAAAGTCATCATGTTCAAGTCTTGCCTGATAATCGTATACCACCTCATGAAGCTGTGTCAGTTTTTCAACCAACACATACATCTCTCCAGGATTTAATGGGAACAATTTAATTACTGGAGCTGCCATATCCCGAAGCATCACAACACCTTTTTTCTCTTCCCTGTCATCCTTTAATCTTGACCTTAATGGAGCAAAGCTATAGATTCCTCTAACCGTATCCTCAAGAGCCTCCTTCGTAATGCTCATGATGATACCCATGTTCTTGGCTTTTCCCTGAAGTACATCATTATAAATCGATAATATCTTATTATAATTATAATCTCGTCCAACCTTACTTGGAATCTCATAGATAGTTGCCATCTCGTCAATACAAATATAGAGTCCTGTATAACCAGCCTTTACCACAAAATCAGCAAATAGCTTCATAAAATCATACCAATTGTCATCGGTAACGATTAGATTCACACCAAGGTCATTTTTTGCCTCCGTCTTGGTTCTGTACTCCCCACACAACCAACGTAGCGCATTTTTCTGCAAGTCCATATCTCCGGTTCTATGTCCCTTATAATATGCTGCAATTACCTTGCCGAAGTCAAAGCCATTGATTCTCTCCTCCATAGAGCTTGTAATCTCATAGATTTTCTTGCTTACCATCAAATCAAAGGCTTCCTGCCCCGGTGTCAATCCATCCTTCTGTACAACCTGATTTTCGATAGCGCTTATCCACTTATCCAGAATCAGTGTCAGTGCACCGTTATCTGGTCTTGCACTGACTGACATGTTACGAATCAGTTCTCTGTATGTAGCAAGACCTTGTCCTCTGTTTCCGACAAAGCGTCTGTCTACCGACAGTTCTACATCCGTAACTACAAAGTTTTTCTCCATAACATGATTTCTTAGAGCATGCAACAAAAAGGTTTTTCCGCTTCCATATTGTCCTTCAATAAAGCGGATTGCTGCCCCACCATTTTCAATGATGGATACGTCCTGCAACAGCGCCTGTACTTCGCTTCTTCTTCCAACAGTAATATATTCCAGTCCAACGCGAGGTACTACTCCGCCCTTCAATGAATTCAGCACTGCTGCTGCCGTAGCCTTAGAAACCCTGTTATCCATACTCCATCCCCTTTACATACCCTTATAGCTTAATCTATCAGCACCGGTCTGCTCTCCCCAAAGCCTGCCGGATACTTACGCCTCTACGCGAAGTCGTGACTCACAGTATTCTGCTTCCTCACGGATTCTTGCAATATTCTCCATACTGAACTCGTATGCTAAATCAACTCTAGGCATTTTCTCCCTCTTCATATTCTGAAATGCCTTTTCTATCATGATAACCTTCTTCTGCTGACGAAGTGTCATATAGATTCTCTTATGAATCTGTTCCGTATCCTTACCGGAATCCTGTTCAAAATCAAGGATTTCAATCATACGTGACACATCATATGGGAAAAAGTCAGTTGAAACAGTCCTTCCACTGTTTCCTTTTCCACATGGAAGATAGGTACCCATTGCCAGTTCACCCTCACACAAGTAAACCAAAACCATTGGTTTCTGAATCAATCCTACCAAAATCTCGGTCAAAAGTTCTGTAGAAATCTTGTGCTTTAGTACCACTTCAAATACGGATATTCCCTTCTGACGAATCAACGCATTTACATCGGTAATACCATCCACATCCGTAATCTGATAATTCCATGTAACTGCTTCTACGTCTGTCTCAAAAATTTCACGACACTTTGCATTGTCTATCCTCTGAAAAAGAATATTCAGAGGCATTCCCTTATCAACCTTATACTGTTTTGGAATATTATATCTGCCCTCACTCATATACGTCCTCTTCTTCCTTTTCATTATTCTGTAAAATTATTATGTTAATCCTTATTTCGAGTTCATTATAATATATTTTTCAAAAAATTACCACACTTTTTTCTCAAATGTTGTGAATTGTTTGAAAATTTATGAATTTTGCAACAAAAAAGGAATTTAAATACAGTCAAACTGCATAAATTCCTTTTTATTTTTCACAACATATATTACATTTTTATTTACATAATGTAACAATTCAGTACCTTCATAGTTACCTTTTTGGCTCAGTTTATTACCTTATCTAATTCCTCTTGAAGTCTCTCTAAATCCTCGCGGATATGTATCTTCTGCGGACAAACCTTCTCACATTTTCCACACTTAATACAATTCTTCGGCTTTGCCTCCTCAGGAATATCCTTCTCCCATCTCTGAACAGTATCCTTCACATTACCATATACATGATACTCATTCCATACCTGGAAGCTTCCCGGAATATTGACACCTGCCGGACATGGCATACAATACTTACATGCCGTACAGCCATTCTGTACACGGCTATGAAGTGTATTTGCCACTTTTTCAACAATCTCCTGCTCTTCAGCACTCAATATTTCAAAATTGGTAAAGGTCTTCAAATTATCCTCTACCTGCTTCATATCAGACATACCACTAAGGATTACCTTTACATTATCGAAGCTTCCTACATAACGGAGTGCCCAGGACGCCGTACTGTCTTCCGGTCTTGCCTCTCTGAACATTGCTGTAATATCTTCGGGCAGGCTTGCAAGAGAACCACCCTTTACCGGCTCCATGATTACCATCGGAATACCAAGGCTTTCCGCAAGCTCTACGCCCTTTGTAGTTGCCTGTGTATCCTTATCCATGTAGTTCAGCTGAATCTGACAGAAATCCCACTTATAATTGGTAATAATATCTTCAAACACTTCATAATCATCATGGAAAGAAAAGCCGAGGTAACGAATTTTTCCTGCTTTTCGCAATTCTTCGCAATAATCAAGAATGCCTAGCTTCTTTACCAATTCCCATCTGTCCTTATTCAGAGCATGCATCAGATAAAAGTCAACATACTCCATATTCAGACGTTCTAGCTGATCTGAAAAGATTCTCTTTACATCGTCAATCGTCTTCACTTCCCAAATTGGAAGCTTGGTTGCCAGATAAAAGGACTCTCTTGGATACCTTGCAAGAGCTCTTCCTACAACCGGCTCACTTGCTCCACCATGATAAGGGTATGCGGTATCAAAATAATTCACTCCTGCCTGATATGCCTTATCCAACATAGCAAAGGCTTCTTCCTCATGAATACTTCCATCCTCATTCAAAGGAAAACGCATACACCCAAACCCTAATAAAGAAGTTTTGGCATCAATGTTTTTCATCATTCTGTACTCCATAGTTAATCCTCCTTGTATTTTTTTAATCTTCATAAAGTATCTTCATATCACACAGCATACGATGCGTATGCTCCAGCATCAAATCGGCTTCTTTTTCCACTAAGCCATATTTCTTATATTTTAACACAAAGTTTGGTGTTCCTTTTGCAGAAAATTGCAAAAAACCCTTATATTTTTCTAAAAGTATCGGTAAACGCTCCACATGCACCGGAGCATAGGGTTCCATATAAAAGGTAATACCTCCAACCTTGCCCTTAATCTCTGTGACATAACGCTCATGTGCAAGCACTCTGATAAGAGAAATGTGTATAAGATTATCTACGGACTTTGGCACATTCCCAAAACGATCCAAAAGCTCAGCCTTCATATCCTCACACTCTGCTTCATTTTCAAGGCTCGCAATTCGCTTATAAATATCAAGCTTCTGTACCTCATTCACAATATAGGAAGCTGGAATAAAGGCATCTATATCCATATCTACATAGGTATTGAAGTCCTCTTCGAGACGTTTGGTTCCCTTCAATGTCTTGACTGCCTCATTAAGCATCTTACAATACAGGTCATATCCAACTGCTTCCATATGTCCATGCTGTCTCTCGCCTAACAGATTACCGGCACCACGAATTTCCAAGTCACGCATAGCAATCTTAAAGCCACTTCCCAAATCGGTAAATTCCTTAATTGCCTGCAAACGTTTCTCCGCTACCTCCTTCAGCATCTTATCCTTCTTATACATCAAAAAGGCATAAGAGGTTCTGTTAGAACGTCCAACTCTTCCTCGTAACTGATAAAGCTGTGACAAGCCCATATTATCAGAGTCATGAATAATCATGGTATTCACATTGGATATATCAAGTCCTGTTTCAATAATGGTAGTCGAAACAAGAACATCAATCTCACCATTAATAAAGTCAAACATGATTTTTTCCAGTTCATGTTCCTTCATCTGACCATGTGCATAGGCAACATTAGCTTCCGGTACAAGTGCCTGAATCCGGTCTGCAATATCTGATATGTTATTAACTCTGTTATATACATAATAGACCTGTCCCTGTCTGGAAAGCTCTCTGACAATTGCCTCTCTTACCATTTCCTCGTTATATTCCATAACATAGGTCTGAATCGGCTGTCTTTCATTTGGCGCCTCCTCCAAAACACTCATATCACGGATTCCAACAAGGCTCATATGCAGGGTTCTTGGAATCGGCGTTGCCGTCAGTGTCAAGACATCCACATCCTCTTTTACCTGCTTGATTTTTTCCTTATGACGAACACCAAAGCGCTGGTCCTCATCTATGATTAGTAATCCTAAATCCTTATACTGCACATCCGCTGATAACAGTCTGTGTGTACCAACTACAATATCTACCATACCTTTTCTCAGGTCTTCGATAGTCTTTTTCTGTTCCCCTGCTGTTCGGAAGCGTGACAACATATCCACACGAACCGGAAAATCTTTCATTCGTTGCATAAAGGTATTGTAGTGTTGCTGTGCCAGAATCGTAGTTGGCACCAGATAAGCCACTTGCTTTCCATCCTGTACTGCCTTGAATGCCGCACGAATCGCTATCTCGGTTTTACCATAACCAACATCTCCACATATTAAACGATCCATAATTCGAGAGCTCTGCATATCTGCTTTGGTTGCATCAATGGCAAGCAATTGATCCTCTGTTTCCTGAAACGGAAACATCTCTTCAAACTCCTGCTGCCACACGGTATCCTGACTAAAAACGAAGCCCTGCTTCTCCTGTCGAACCGCATACAATTCTACCAAATCCTTTGCAATCTCATTGACTGCAGTCTTTACACGGGTTTTTGTCTTAGTCCATTCCTGCGTACCAAGCTTATTAAGCTTTGGTTTCTTGGCTGCATCTGCAGAAGCATACTTCTGAATCACATCCAGTCCGGTTGCAAGGATATAAAGATTGCCTCCGTCACGGTACTCAATCTTCATGTAATCCTTGATAACCTTATCTACCTCTACCTTTTCAATACCACGGTAAATTCCCAGTCCATGATTCTCATGTACCACATAATCGCCAACCTTAAGATCAGAAAAATCGTTAATTTTCTGCCCTTCATAAACCTTTTTCTTACGCTTTTTACGGTTCTGTTTTCCAAAAATATCAGTTTCTGAAATAACGACAAATTTAAGCAATGGATATTCAAAGCCTTTTAACACATTTCCGTAAAAGGTCATAATCTCTCCTTTTTGCAGCTCTCTGTCAGGATTATCCGAATAGAATGCAGTAAGCCCCTCATCCATCAAATCAACAGCAAGGCGCTTGGCTCTGGTTGCTGAAGCAGAAACAAGTAAAACACGATATCCGTTCTTCTTAAAGTTCTTCAAATCCTTTACCAGCTCAGGAAAGCTATTATTATAAGAAGCTACACTTCTGACATTTATGGCATACCTCTTTGCAAACTTAATCGGAAAGCCTTTATATTCCATCGTAGAAAGCGCTATTAAACGCTCTCTTTCCAGTCTGGCAAATATCTCACGCATACCAAACAGAATATCCATCTGTCCCGGCAAAATATATCCTTTTTCTGCTCTTGCAGTCATACTCTCGCGAAATTCCAGCTCTACTGCTGAGGCATGCTCCTCGATTCTAGCAGGTTCATCCAGATAAAAACAGCAATTACGCCCCTGGAACAGCTCTAAAAATGACTGCGTTTCTGGGTAAAAATAACGAATAAAGCTTTCAAGGTTTACATAAGATTGGAACTGTGTTACCTGCTCCTTAAGCTCCTCCAACATCTGCTCCAGTCTGTGGGCTTCCTCTGGTTTTGTATCCTGCCTAAAAGCTGCTGCTCTTTGCTTGCACTCCTTTTCCATATTATGAATGCCTTCTTCCAGCACGCTTTTTGACAAAATCATCTCTGTTGCAGGGAAAATAGAAACTTCCGAAAGCTGCTCAATAGAACGCTGGCTCAAAATATCAAAGGAACGAATGGACTCAATCTCATCCCCCCACAACTCGATACGAACCGGATTCTCCTGCGTCAAATCAAAAATATCAATAATTCCACCCCGAATCGAGAACTGTCCCGGTGCTTCTACCTGATAATTCTTCTCATATCCCATCTCTACGAGCTTTTTTGCAATAGCAGACTCTTCGATGATACTATTGGCATCTATCTGAATCACATTTTCTTTCCAGACCTCTAACGGTATCTGATGTGCCATGAAAGCAGAAAATGTCGTAACAATGGTAATCGGTTCCCCTTCTAAGATATGTCTTAGCACTTCGATTCTCTCTTTGGTAAGTTGATTACTATGAATATCTGCCTGATAGAAAATCAAATCCTTTGCCGGATAAAAATAGGAGGATTTACAATACAGCTTGCAATCATCCAATAATTCTCTTGCCTTCATATCGCTATAGGTAATAATAACCTTGACATCAAAATCCTCACCTACTCCATAGACCATATGCAGCTTCTGTGAATCCACACACCCGGAAACGCTGACTTTTCCCTGAGGTTGTCTTAACTCTTCTGTTATCTCATCATATCCGCCAAGCTCTCGAAGCGGCGCCAACAATGCGTTCACGTTTACCTCCCCTAATTTTCCAACTAACAAGCCTAGTCAGAAAACTCACCTATCTCGTTTCATAAAATATTGTTTTGTATTATCTACTTACCTTCGTATTATAGCGGTTCATTGCTTCACCAATATCCCCCTGAAGCATCAGATTTACCGCACCATCTACTCTTTTCATACCATCCTTTAATGTTGCAAGGTCTTCCTTACTAAAATGTCCCAATACATAATCAGCAAGATCATAGCCCTTGGGCTTTTCACCCACGCCAATCTTAATTCTCTGAAAGGTATCATGTCCAAGGTGCGCAATGATATTCTTGATTCCATTATGTCCTCCGGCACTACCTTTTTTTCGCACTCTCAGCTGTCCCACATCTAGACTGATGTCATCATAGATTACGATAAGCTCTTCCTCTTCATCTACCTTATAATAATCTATGACTGCACGCACTGCTTCACCACTTAGGTTCATATAGGTCATTGGCTTTACTAAGATAACCTTATTACCGTTAATAACTCCTTTTCCTAACAATGCCTTATGCTTTACTTCACTTACATTAATTCCATATTTATCTGCCAACATATCAATGGCTGCAAAGCCAATATTATGTCTTGTATTATCATATTCCTTTGTTGGATTTCCTAAACCTACTATAATATACATTTTTCCATTCCTTTTTCTGATTCTACATCTGATGACGCACAACTGCGTACTCGTCTCCATTTCGGTAATACGGACATTCCTTATACTGCCCCTGGCTTATACGTACAGCATCATCCTCATCCATATTTACTTCACAATAGTAACATTCATCATCATCATCATATACATTAAATGCGCATGTATCACAACTTGCTCCTGCCATACTTTCACTTTACCTTTCTTTATATATTCTCATAAAAGAACCTCTTCACTCTAAAAATGAAGAGGTCACTTTCTTAAATAGAATCTTTAAGCTTTTCTATTTCTTTTATGGTTAGACCTGTATATTTCATAATAAGCTCTATCGGCATATTATCTTCTAACAGCTTAACAGCTATTGTATTTGATACCTGTGTAGTTACCTGCTGTGTTACTCGTTGTGTCACTTGTTGTGTCACTTGTTGTGTCACTTCTTCTTCTCTCTTCTTCAATTTTTCAGCTATTACCGGCTGCATTAATTCCTCTAATGCTTCACACATTTCAGGTGCCTCCCTTCTCAAAATAGCAAATGTATCTGCATTTGCCCGAATCGCTACATTCAATAAAGAATCCGCATTGTCTTTATCTTCTTTGCCTGATAAGTTATTTGTACTTTTTATTAATAACTGTGCATCCTGACCTATCATCTCTTCTGTTAGTGCTGTCAGCCAAACATGCTGCTCCTTATCCAATTCTTTGGATATTATAAACTGTGTTGGAAATAACACGAAAGTACCACTAATATAGTATATCCCTTTATATGGGTTTGAAATAACATATCCTTCTGATTTCAACATAGTAAATAGTTTCTGTGGCTTACGCTCCTGAACAATGGATATGGTAATTTCGCTCTGCATACGTTCATTTACTTCTTTACCACCAGCCTTATACAAACAAGCATATGCAATGGTCTTAAAATAAGAATCTATGTTAATACCATCCTTTGGAGCTTTATATTCCATAATGTTATGTTTACGAAATATTTTGCCTATCGCATTCTTTATCTCATCCTGTCCTTGTTTATGTATCACAAGCAAATCAGCCTGTAACGGCTTAGAATTCAGATTATATTCATTATGGAATTCCAAATCTTCTCTGTTATCTGCCAGTTCAAGTCGTACTGCGGAACAAAACGCCGGATGCCATTGTATTCTTTTATCTTCCATGTATTTACTCACCCTTATTATATCAATAGAAGTTCCTCTTTTCAATCATATCATGAAAACGCAGCAGAACTTATGTTCGGTATCTTATCATTATTTATCATATTAGTCAATATATTTTATACAGATAATATACATATAGTATTCAACTATAATGCCAATAAACACCTCGTGAATTCCCTTCGCGCAAAAAACGGGATACCTTTCAGCATCCCGTTACCCACATTATGTTATAAAATTTAAGCTTTTATATATTAAGCTTCCTCGTCCGGCTCTAATAAAGCCTTCTCATAGCTTTCAAGAATTGTCTTCTGAATGATTTCTCTTGTGGAAGAATTGATTGGATGTGCGATATCTCTGTATTCGCCATCTGCAGACTTCTTGCTTGGCATAGCAATAAAGAGCCCCTTTTCTCCTTCGATTACCTTAATATCATGAACTACAAATTCATCATCAAGTGTAATGGAAACTACTGCCTTCATCTTTCCTTCCTTTGTAATTTTGCGAACGCGTACATCTGTAATCGTCATTCTTAAGATCCCCCTTTGCAAGTCATAGTGAATTACTTTAACACAAACATTACCTTATAAAACATATCTTTCATTTTTTTCTACCACGACTTTGATACCATTTTCCCCAACGTGGTAAGAATTAGCTCTAATCGTATCGCGGCTTTCTACAATACAGTTTTCAATGTGGGTGTTGTCGCCTAGATACACATCATTTAAAATGATGGAGTTTTTAATATAACAATTGTTGCCAACAAATACCTGCTTGAACAGAATCGAATTTTCTACGGTTCCGTTTACGATACAACCACTGGAAATCAAGCTGTTCTTCACCTGTGCACCAGGATTGTACTTTGCAGGTGGCAAATCATCAACCTTGGAATAAACATCTGGATGCTGCTTGAAGAAATAATTACGAATCTCTGGTTTTAAGAAATCCATATTTGTTCCGTAATAATCCTCTACCGATGCGATATTTCTCCAATAAGAATTAATCTTATATCCGTAAATTCTCTTCACATCCTTATAACGAATCAGAATATCCTGTACAAAGTCATATCTTCCTTCCTCTGCACACTTCTCTAACAGCTCAATCAGCTGTCTTCTTCTGATTACATAGATGCCGCAGGAAACAGTTGTGGACTTCACTACCATTGGCTTTTCCTCGAACTCTTCAATACGAAAATCCTCGTTCATCTTAACAGTTCCGTAACGCTCGATTTCTGCATCTGCCGGCATGTCCTTAACTACAACTGTAATATCTGCCTTCTTTGCAATGTGATATTCCAATACTTTATTATAATCCATTTTGTAGACGCAATCGCCATTTGCGATGACTACATATGGTTCATGGCTTCTCTTTAAAAACAGAATGTTCTGGTAAATACTTTCTGCTGTTCCTCTGTACCAGTTACTGTTATCAGGAGTAACGGTTGGTGTAAAGGTATACAAACCGCCCTGCTTACGTCCAAAATCCCACCACTTAGAGGAATTCAAGTGTTCATGAAGGCTTCTTGAGTTATACTGTGTGATAACTGCTACCTTCTGGATATGGGAATTGGTCATGTTACTTAATGTAAAGTCAATACTTCTATAGCTTCCTGCTACCGGCATTGCTGAAATGGCTCTTTTATGAGAGAGTTCCTTCATTCTCTTGCTGTTTCCGCCTGCCAGAATAATACCTAATGCTCTCATAATTACTCACCCGCCTTTATCAATGTCTTGCCGCTGTCTAAAATGCCATCTGGATAGTCATTAGAGTCTGTCACACCGGAAACTACAGAGTTCTTTCCAATCTTAACGTCTGAAGGAATGATGGATTTCTCACCAATGGTAACTAAGCCATGATTATAAATTCCCGGCTTGGTATCATTTTCCTTCTCCTCCATGGTTCCAAGTTCAACATTGTCACCAATCTGAACATATTCATCAATGATTGCTTTCTCAACAATACAGTTGCTGCCTACCTGGGTCTGATTCATAATAATCGAATTACGTACTACAGTTCCTTCCCCTATTACAACACCACAGCCAATAACGGAATTGTATACTTGGCCATAAATTTCTGAGCCTTCGCCGATAATGCTACGCTCAACAACACTGTTTGAAGCAATGTACTGAGGTGGTAAAATATCACTCTTCGTATAAATCTTCCAATATTCCTCATATAAATTGAATTCAGGAACGATATCAATCAGCTCCATATTTGCTTCCCAATAAGAGCTAAGTGTTCCTACATCCTTCCAATAGCCATTGAACTCATAGGTGTACATCGGTGCACCCTTTTCAAAGCAATATGGAATAACATGCTTACCAAAATCAAGTGCCGGCTGGTCAGCCTTTGCGATTAACGCTTCTTTTAAGGTCTTCCAGTTAAATATATAAATACCCATGGAAGCTAAATTGCTTCTTGGATTTTCCGGTTTTTCTTCAAAATCAGTGATTTTTTTCTTTTCGTCAGCAATAACGATACCAAATCTGCTCGCTTCTTCAATTGGAACCGGCATCGAAGCAATTGTAACTTCTGCGCCACTTTCCTTATGGAAATCAAGCATCACTTCATAATCCATCTTATAAATATGGTCACCTGACAATATTAGCACATAATCAGGATTATAATTTTCCATGTATTCAAGATTCTGGAAAATTGCATTCGCAGTACCGGTGTACCACTCGCTGTTTCCACTCTTTTCGTATGGAGGCAGTACCGTTACTCCACCAATATTACGGTCGAGATCCCAAGGAATACCGATACCGATATGTGTGTTCAGCTTCAATGGCTGATATTGAGTAAGTACGCCGACTGTGTCGATGCCGGAATTGATACAGTTACTTAGTGGGAAATCGATAATACGATATTTTCCACCAAAAGAAACTGCCGGCTTTGCCATCTTAGATGTCAGGACACCCAGTCTAGAGCCCTGTCCACCTGCTAAAAGCATGGCGATCATTTCTTTTTTAATCATCTCGTCACCCCTAATAATGCATAATTCGATAGGTAGTTTCGCAATCATGACTTACGCCATTTTACGTTAAACCTAAGTCGATTATAGCACACTATTGACATAAAGTGAACATTTTTACCAATTATTCAATGTATTTTCTTTCAATTACTTTGTATGATTTTTCATTGATGAAAAGTTTACATGCTAATGAATTCTTTAAAGTTTCTCCATACATTTCCAATATTTGTTGCGTTTACAAAATATATATCGGAATGTTTTCAGTTTCCTTGAGTGGTTAACTGTAAATTTATTATTTTTTATCCATTATGTATATCTTTTTCGTAAATTATTTATTCAATTTATACAATTAATCAAATGCAACCTATGGATTGAACGTTTATTTTTTCTTTTTCATATCATAATATAACTCTTTCATTTAAAGGTGGAAAAGTTTTGCGATTAGGTGTACACTGTAAAGAAAATCAGTAAAACGAAACTTTATATCCTATTTATGGAGGTTATCATATGTATCAAATTAATTTTAAAGAACCCATACATGTACATTTTATGGGAATTGGCGGTATCAGCATGAGTGGACTTGCAGAGATTCTTCTCGATGCTGGTTTCCCTGTAAGTGGCTCCGATGCCAAGAAGTCTCCTCTGACAGAGCACCTGACAGCAATTGGTGCACAGATTTCTTATGGGCAGCGTGCCGAAAATATCACAGAAGATATTGATTTGGTTGTTTATACTGCTGCCATTTCCAAGGATAATCCGGAATATATGGAAGCCATGAATAAAAATATTCCTATGATGACTCGTGCCGACCTGCTCGGACAGATTATGAAAAACTATCAGACTCCGATTGCTATCAGTGGTACTCATGGTAAGACCACAACTACTTCTATGATTTCTGAGGTTCTGCTTGCAGGAGAAACAGACCCTACTCTTTCTATTGGTGGAATCTTAAAGTCCATTGGTGGAAATATTCGTGTTGGAAAATCAGAATATTTTGTAACAGAAGCATGCGAGTATACCAACTCCTTTTTAAGCTTCTTCCCACGTATCAGTATTATATTAAATATAGAAGAAGACCATATGGACTTTTTCAAGGATATTGATGATATTCGCAATTCCTTCCACCGTTTTGCAGAGCTTCTTCCAGAAGACGGCTACCTCATTATTAACTCAGGTATTGAGCAGCTTTCTGATGTTACTAAAGACTTATCATGCAAAATCATTACTTTCGGTAAGGATAAATCTTCCGATTACAGCTACACCGATGCTTCTTTTGACGAAATGGGCAGAGCTTCTTATACTTTATTAAAAAATGGCTCTCCTGCCGGAAGAATCGAGCTTGGTGTCGTAGGCGAACACAATATATTAAATTCCTTATCCGTTATTGCATTAATGGACTTACTTCATATAGAAGAAACAACTGTCTTATCCGCCTTGAAATCCTTCAACGGTACGGAAAGACGCTTTGAATACAAGGGCTCTATAGCAGGTGTAACCATTCTGGATGATTATGCACATCATCCGACTGAAATCGAAGCAACTTTAAAAGCTGCAGCTAATTATCCACACAAGACACTATGGTGCGTATTCCAGCCTCACACCTATACACGTACCAATGCCTTTTTAAAGGAATTTGCTCAGACGCTTAGTCTTGCTGATAAAGTAATCCTAACTGATATCTATGCAGCACGAGAAAAGAATACCATCGGTATTACCTCGCTAGATCTTCAACGCGAGATGGAAAAGTTGGGTAAGGAATGCTTCTATTTCCCTTCATTTGATGAAATTGAAAATTTTTTATTAGAAAATTGTATCAACGGTGATTTGTTGATAACTATGGGAGCCGGAGATGTTGTAAAAATCGGCGAAAATCTCTTAGGAATTTAATTATCCACATTATCCACATTTTTTGGACGCAAAAACGCGAAAAAAGGATGTGGATATTTTTATACGAAATCCACAATTTCTTTTTTTCTTATTCACATACCTCAAACACTGTCTATACAAGGCGAAACTGTTTTTTGCCTTTCTCCTTATCCACATTATCCACGCAATCCACAATTCCTTGAAACCCAGTATTCACAAGGGTTTGAGGGATGTCGGGGGCTTGCTTTTTTAAACAGTTGTGTTACAATACACTTACTTTGGGTCAGCGGTCATTCTTTCATAGGTTACCATGCTGACAGATACTACTACCAGGACAGGTGAAATGATGAATCGAATTAACATCTATCGTAATACACACAAAGAGCAGACTTCTGTTTCTAATTTTTTTATTGACGAGTTCATGGCCGATGCAAACGATGCACAGCTAAAAATATATCTTTTCTTAATCCGTATGATGAGTGCCAACTTACCAACAAGTGTCACAGACATTGCGGATAAATTCAACTACACAGAAAAGGATGTGCTTCGTGCGCTCATGTATTGGGAATCAAGACAGCTGCTCGCTTTAGAATACGATGCTGCTCACAATCTGTCTGGCATACAAGTCCTTTCCCTGGACAACCATTATGAATACCAGCAGGCAGCACCACGTATTACACCGGTACTGTCCTTTATACGACCTGCATCCATGCAGACAGGATTTCGCACTCTAACAACTAACGCCAGCGCTGCTCCCATCAGCGCACCTGTTAAACAAGAGATGCAGGCCGAGATTCAAAAGCCGGAATACACCATGGACGACCTAAAGAATTTTAAGAGCAACGAAGAAGTCCAGCAGCTTCTCTTCGTAACAGAACAATATATCGGAAAGCAGTTGACGAGAACCGATATCGAAACCATTCTTTTCCTCTACGACGGACTCGGATTCTCCGCTGACCTGATTGATTATTTGGTGCAGCACTGCGTAGAGCGTGGTAAAAAAGATTTCCGTTATATGGAAAAGGTTGCTATTGCCTGGGCCGATCAAGGCATTACAACCCCCAAACAGGCACAGATGGCAAATAAATCCTATGACAAAAACGTTTATACAATCATGAAATCACTTGGTAAGAATTCCAACCCTGCTCCCAAGGAAATGGAATACATTAACAAGTGGACAAAAGACTATGGTTTCATGCTGGATGTCATACAGGAAGCTTGTGACAAGACTGTCATGACTACGGATTCCCACCGTTTTGCCTATGCAGATGGTATTCTAAGCAAATGGTATCAGGCCGGAGTACGCAAGAAGGAAGACATCGTTA
Organism: Lachnospiraceae bacterium; assembly: GCA_017440575.1. Taxonomy (GTDB): domain Bacteria; phylum Bacillota; class Clostridia; order Lachnospirales; family Lachnospiraceae; genus COE1. The sequence continues at coordinate 28,561 of JAFSGY010000032.1, forward strand.
ATGCAGATGCAGCCTTCCAACGCAGTAATTCCCCCAAAACTACTGCTCCACAGCGTACCGTTAACGCTGGTGCAAACAAGTTCAATCGTTTCGCACAGAATACATACGATTTTGAACAGCTTGAACAGAACATCTTGAGCAATTAATGCAAAAAATCCATACTCGGAAGATTTTTTTGCAAGCTACTAAGGATGGGAGAGTATTATGTCACTAACAAACAGTCAATACAATGCTATTATTCGCTCTTATGAAGAGAAGCAGAGAAAAGCAAGATATTTACAAGAGGAGCATACCCAAAAGGTTTATGCTGCTATACCGGAATATGAAGAGCTGGATAGACAAGTGTCTTCCATCTCCATTGCACAGGGGCGCAAACTCCTTGGCGGCGACAGCAATGCTCTTGCCGAATTAAAGGAGCAGCTAAAACTTCTATCCCAAAAGAAGGCTTTGTTGTTAAAAGAGCACGGATTCCCTTCTGATTATCTTTCCCCTGTATACGAATGTCCACATTGTCAGGATACCGGATACATAGATAATAAGAAATGCTCCTGCTTTCGCAGTGCTGAAATCGAGCTGATTTACGAACAGTCTCACATCAAAAATCTCTTAAAAACTGATAATTTCAACAGCTTATCCTATGAATTTTATGAGGGTGAAGACCTTGAGAGATTCCAAAAAGCAGTCATTGAATGCCAAAAATTCATAAAAAATTTTCAATCAGACTACCACAATTTATTTTTTTATGGTACAGTAGGTACTGGTAAATCATTTTTGTCCTCTTGCATTGCCAAGGAACTGATTGACAAAGGGCAGCTTGTTATCTATTTTAGTGCGACTCAGTTATTCGACGCATTATCAAAAAGCACCTTTGACAAAGAGAGTAAGGAGGCTGCATCGGGGATTTACGAGGACATATATGAATGTGATTTACTAATCATAGATGACTTGGGAACTGAACTTACTAATGCGTTCGTTTCATCCCAGCTTTTCTCCTGTCTGAATAACAGACATCTTCGTAAGAAATCTACGATTATTACGACGAATCTGTCATTGGAGGAATTAAGGGATCGTTACTCTGACAGAATCTTTTCCCGAATAACAAGTAATTATGGGATGTGCAAGCTAACCGGACGAGATATCCGGGTTACCAAAAAATTGTTGTTGAACAGAAAGTGAGGAGTTTCGCAATGCCAGTTCGCGAAGAAAAAAGAAATCTGAATTCGATACCTGTAGGTTCTCTTGGTATCATTCCTTTAGAGGGCTGTAAGTCCCTTGGACAAAAAGTTGATGAGTACCTTGTAAAATGGAGAACAGAACGTGAGAGTGAACACAAGAACAGTCTCGCATTTGCAGGTTACCAGCGTGATTCTTATATTTTAAAGACCAAGGTTCCACGTTTTGGTACAGGTGAAGCCAAGGGTATGATCTTAGAATCCGTTCGAGGTGATGACTTATATATTCTCGTAGACGTTGCTAACTATAGTTTAACTTATTCTTTATGTGGCCATGAGAATCATATGTCTCCGGATGACCACTATCAGGATTTAAAGAGAATCATTGCCGCAGTAGGTGGTAAAGCAAGAAGAATTACCGTAATTATGCCTTTCCTTTATGAAAGCCGTCAGCATAAGAGAAATTCCCGTGAATCTCTTGATTGTGCTATCGCATTACAGGAAATGGTAAAGATGGGTGTAGACAATATTATTACATTTGATGCCCATGACCCTCGTGTACAGAATGCTATTCCTCTGAGTGGCTTTGAAACTGTACAGCCGACTTATCAGTTTATCAAGGGACTCTTAAATAACGTTCCTGACTTAACCATTGACTCTGACCATATGATGATTATTAGCCCTGATGAAGGCGGTATGGGACGAGCCATCTACATGGCAAACGTTATGGGACTTGATATGGGTATGTTCTATAAGAGACGTGACTATACACAGGTTGTTGATGGACGTAATCCTATCGTTGCACATGAATTCCTTGGAAGTGATGTAGAGGGCAAGGACGTATTAATCATTGATGATATGATTTCATCCGGTGAAAGCGTTCTTGAAGTAGCTCAGGAATTAAAGAACAGAAAGGCCAACAGAATCTTTGTTGCTACTACCTTTGGTTTATTCACAAGTGGCCTTGAGAAATTCGATGAAGCTTATGAAAAGGGCTTAATCTACAGAGTTCTCACTACCAACTTAATCTACCAAATGCCAGAGCTTCTTGAAAAGCCATACTATATCAACTGTGATATGAGTAAATATATCGCTTATATCATTGATACTCTGAACCATGATTCTTCTATCAGTGATTTATTAAATCCTAATGATAGAATTCATGCTATCATTGAAAAGTACAAGAATAAGGAATTAGATTGTCAGAAATAAATGATGAATATAAAAAGAAACCCTTAGCGTTAGGGTTTCTTTTTATATTCATTCGCTCTACAAAACCTCGAAAGGAGTGCTCACAGCCCTATTACTCGTTTAAACCTGAATTTAAATAGCCTCTCTACGTCTTGCTTCTTCCAGTAATTTGGGTTGAATCAATGGATATGTCCAATTATCAACCAACTCATCAGTAAGAATTATCTTTTCAATCTCACTATGTAACTTTCCTTCAAATTCCGTAACCTCTGCAAAATACAGCTTTCCAAAGGTCTCTGTTCCCTCTTCCTCTCTGACAACAGAATAAATACACACTGGCTTTATAGCAAAATCGATTGCTCCTGTTTCTTCATACAGTTCTCTTTTGGCGGTATCGTCAATGTTCTCTCCCTCTTCACGATGTCCTCCCGGAACCTCGTAGGTATCTCTTGCTTTATGCTTGCAGAATACCCATTTTCCGTTCGATTTTGTTATAATAACTGCGAATTTTAATAATTCATCCTGTACTTCTTCATAAAATCTGACTTGCATAATACTGCCTTACCTTTTCTCTATTTGCAATTATTCAGTACCTTCACACTCACGCTACAAAAAACTAACCCAAATTGCTACGCAATAAAATTCTTGTATCATGTTCTTACAATCTCAGCAATAAGTGTTTTGACCTATCCTGAATAGTTACTTAATTTTGTAATTCCATTTCGTCATTCATGCCTATAAAACCATATTTCTCATACAATCCCCGTCCCACCTGTGTAGCTTCGAGTGAGATTGCTGTAATTCCTCTTGCCTTTGCTTCTGCCACAAGTAAGTTTAGTGTTTTATAAGCAATTCCCTGTCTGCGGTATTCCGGCTGCGTATACATATTCATGATATATGCCTTTTTTCCTGTGGGATTATGATAAGTAGGCATAACTTCAAAAAAGCTAACTCCACCTGCGCCAACAAATTCTTCTTCATCCAGTACCAAATAAGCGACATGAGTATCCTTGCTTAATGCCCTTTTATAATATTCATAGGATTGTTCTCTGACCTCAGACATATCCACGTCATCTGACAATTGATTTGCTGCACGCAATACTATAATTCTTGTTTCTGTTAAGATGTCGATGTCCTTTATGGTTGCTTTCTTGTATGTTAATGACATTTGCAACTAATCCTCTCTATTTAAGTTTCCATTAATATATCAAAATTGACACCCTCTGAATTCGTCACTCCAACATAAACATTATCCGTAAAACGCCCTACTTTATAGTAATGCTCCATTACCCCCTTGGCTGTAAAAGGCATTTCCAAAGACAATATTTCATCTATCGAAAACCATCTGCAACTGCCTTCATTGGAAACGAGATTTTCATCTACGGATTCTTTTAATTCTGCAAAAAAGTAATAATTTTGCCTAATTTCTCCTTTTGTACTTCTCAATGTAACATAGCGAAAAGCCAATCCCTCTACATCTTCTGGCTGTAATCCCAATTCTTCTCTCATCTCTCTTAATACACAAGCTTTTGCATCATTTAATTCTTCTTTTTCAAAATGTCCACCAGCAGAACCTGTCCACACATTATTTACTACTTTTCCACCTTGGCGGTATAACAAAAGCACACGCTCTTCTTTAAACAAGTATAATCCTGTCATATTTCTCAATCTTCCGTCCATGTATGTATCACTCCCTCATTTTGAAATAAAAGCATGAACCTGCTCATATATCTGTTTCATTCCCCTCTGATTCGGATGTCCATTCTCTTTGTCTATATTTTCTAATACTATACAAGGAATGTTGAAATGCTCACAAATGCGCATCTGCCATTCTCGAACCGAACCAGTAATATCATCATTTATAATGTTATAGATTTGTGATGTGGCATGTGTTCTTGTCAGATAATCCATCATATAACAGAACGCTGGCGCAAATTCCTTCAGCTCTTCTTTCGTCCAGTCTGCGTATTTCTCATTACCAATTGGTACACCTGCCCAAAAGTCATTCGTTCCACCAAATACAAGAAGAATATCCAGTGATTTCGTTTCCTCTCCTAATTCACGATACATTCTCTTAATAAAGGACAATTCCGATGCATCTGCCTGGTCATACCATGTGTTACAAACCGGACTACCACTGTAACTGCAATTGGCTATCAATTCATAATCAGCCGCCTTGCAAAGCTGCCACCACCAAGTCTGCTCCACTGCTGTCATATCATTCTCGCACGAATTACCATTATCATTATACCAAGCCTCATAATCTGCCGGAATCCAACCTAAGTAGGTTGAATAGGAATCTCCTAGGATTCCAAGTGTTTTTTTCATATTGTCTTCCTCCTCATTATGTCTATTTTAAATTATTTTTCATGTGGTGAGCACTCCTTTCAAGGCTTATGTAAAACGAAGGAATATCTAAGCATTTTAAGGAGTGCAGTCAAGGCTGTAAACAAATTTTGAAGTGATTTTTGGGTATGAGAACACATTTTTTCTCTATATACCCAAAACACTACTCTATGAGTATCAGTGCCTTCTACTTCATTCACACCGGTATCACCAATTAATTCGCCTGTTTCCTTTAACTCTGCGGCTAGCACATATGGTAAATGACCATGATTCACACAATCAACATAAAAATAAATTGCATCTTCTATCTTGAACTTTCTAATTCTTAAACGTTCTGTTTCAAATATGTACTCCATCTTTTCTTCCCTTATTGCTCCAAATCGCTGTTTCTAACTCGTTTGGAAAACAGTTACTCACATACAATATAAAGAATATGGCGCGTGCTTCTTACTTCCTTCATATTCTTTATATTGTAATCCACCTTCTTCTGAAACTGCACTTTCTATTAATTTCTTAGTCAACTCTGGAACATCATCCCTTGCTAAAGCCTCTTCGATATCCAACCATAGCACTTCGCTATTTTCATCATTGTCAGAGGCTGCTTCTCCCGATATATATTTTGCTCTAAATGCAATGTACCAATCATGCATATTAAAACGAATGCCAATAATATCTACCGCTTCTACTTCAATCTTTGTTTCTTCCATAAATTCTCGCTTCAAGGCTTCTTGTGGTGTTTCTCCAAAATTCACATATCCCTCCGGTATAATCAGCATATCTTTTCCACTTCCATAGGTATGACGAGCAAGTAATACCTTTCCATTATTAATTACAACTCCTGTTACGCTTTGTCCCCAGTTTGTGTTTTCGTTACTCATACTAATAACCATGCCTTTCCATATTACTACCACGATTCCTTTATTAATTTCAAAATCGTTTCCTCGAAATATTCATCACCATTTCCTAATTCCAAGGGTACTTCTCCATCCTGTATGCTTAAAAGTAAATCTGCTTTCTCAAGATATCCTTCTACACTCTCTATCCACCTATAAAAATCTTCTTCCATAAAATCAGACTGCGTATATGAAAAGGATTCGTTTTCTTTGCTATATACCGCCAGCTTCGGACCTACCTGCTCACCAAAAGCATATACTTGATAAGATAATTCTCCATCTTTTTCTCTTATATCAAGCTGAATCTCAAAAAGATAATCCTTCCATTCTTCTGTATATAAATAAATGCTTTTCCAACCGGTATTAACGTCTATGCGATATGGGTCATTGGACTCTCCACTATGTATTAGTAGCATTCCACCTTTTCCATCTTTTTGCTCATATACCTCTATCTTGTCTTTTCTTTCTGTATCATTTGTTGAGCCATCCGTATCATGATTCAACCGAACGTTATATGTACTTTGCAAAGAATAATTTTCTTCTGTTGCTGAAGCACACCCCATGATGCTTGCCATTATGAAAATAGCAATTACTCCGCAATATTTTTTCTTTCTATTATTTTTCTGCGCCCTGAATTTCCCCATCGTAATTCTCCTTCTTCTAATTTATCTTTACGATACTCACTTCTTAATCCGTCACTTCCGGGTCACCGGCTTCTTCATTCCCTAGATATACCTTGTATGGCTTCCCTTCATACAGGTTCATAATCTGCCTGCGTAGCTTTGAAGGATAGAGCTGTGAATGATTCAGCGTCGCAATATCAAGCCACTCAAAGCCTACCTGATTGGTATCTCCCTGTAAGGTTGCATTTTCAATTTCTCCAAGATATTCACACAAGAATACCAGGTCTACTCTGTGAAAGCGTTCTCCATGCAAGCCTTCTATCACAAATACAAGCTCCTTTGCCTCAACCCTGATTCCCATTTCCTCTGCTACTTCTCGGCAAACCGCATTAGGCAGAAGCTCCTCTGTTTCTTGTCCGCCGCCCGGCATAATATGCCACTCTTCGTTTCCATCGTTTATTTTTATGGTTAATACCTTTCCGTCTTTTATAATCAGTGCCTTTGCTGAATTTCTAATCTTTCGTTCCATGCTATTCCCCCCTAGTACTTATAAACATTTCCATTTATCCATATAGAAACATAAAAATCATGCTATATCTTCCTTATGTAAATTTTAAGAATGTAACTCAAAATAGATTTATTATATAAAATATAATAAACGCAAAATATTGAACCTTCAATCATTTTGCGTTTACACATTTTTATAAAACTCTATAACCACTTATAATTCTTAAATGTTTAAAAAATCAAATCCTTGATTCAATACTGCATTTTCTTTCCAATTGTACGCTTTCAAAACTCTGGCTCTCTCATCATACTTTTCTTCCGGAGTTCTGATTGCAAAATATGTATTAAATACCGCCTTGCATACTCTTGATTTTTTCTGTAAATACCTATTTTGCTTTACTGCAATTTTCTCAATAAATTCTTTACTGTTAAGAATTAATTCTTTTTCTATATCATCTGTTCCCAAAGCTTCTAATAATATCGTTTCAATTGCTCCTGTTTCACCTTCTGGAATACATTTTACAAAAAGCTTTATCTGCAAACAACCTAATATATTATTATCTATTAACCAATTAATATCTGAATTAATATGCTCCTCTTCGAACTGAGTTGTAAGTTTCTCGTTCAGCTTTTCCAAAAACTCTCTATTACTATCAATAGTATCATGATCAATCATAATGATAACTTTATCATACAACTCCTCGCTTTTCGTAGCCAACTCTAACTTATCTTTCAATTTGAACACTTCATTTGGAATATTCGTCATGCCACCACAAGAGCATATTTCCACAATATTTCCCTCTTTTTCCAATGTCCTCTTTAAAAGTCTATTAGATACAGAGTTTTCAACAAAGCCCTGATATTTCCAATCGTATTTATATTGAAGTACAAACTGTATCATTAAAAGATCCGTGGTTCCTTCACAAAATATAATGGTTTTCATCTATCTTAACTCCAATCCATATTCATCTAATAATTGAATCGCTTTCTTACCACTTACATTACGTGCTTTAACAGCTCCTTCTACATTTACAAGTGTAATCATGCGTGTTTCATCCTGTATTTCAGAACAACATCTTAATACTGTTTCAATAGCTTCAATACTGTGTGATGTCATGAATATCTGTACGTTCATTTTTTTTGCAGTTAACAAAATCCAACTAAATACATTTTCCATTGCTGATATATGAATAGCTGTTTCAAACTCATCAAGTAATAATATACCGTCTTTGGCTCTTAATACAGCACTTAAAAGCAACATTGCCTTTTTCATTCCATCTCCATACGCATTTAGCAGCAAACCTTCTCTATGATTTTTAGACAGTACTACATATTTTCTTCCTAAAGCTCTCTCTTCTACTACAGAATTAATAGAAATAAATCCCGGATCAAACTCTCTCATTATTTCAACAAATTGCTCATATAAATCAGGATCAGTTAGCAAGGAATCTAAAAAGAAAAAATTCTGTGCATGCTGTGTCGGTGAAATATACACTATGTTGCTTATAATCTTTCTATCTTCTCTTTCTGAAGTATACGGCAAACCTCTTTGTATCCCATACACCACATCTTCGCCACAAACTTCTCCATCCACTTTATATTGTATCACTAGTACTCCTGTTTCATATTCATTCGCACTTTCCACATCATCCACATCAAACTTCCTTATGTATGTAGAATATCGTTCTAGCTGTCTATCAGTAATAGTCGTGTCAAAATCCTTACCACTTATTTCAATCTCAAAAGCTTTGTGATTGGCCACTCCACCATACGAAATAATCATATCTAAATCTTTTTCTCCTATTGGAAATAAGGATTTCATTGTATCATATACAGTAGTAACCATTCTAGATGAATTTCCTTCTCTACGCCCAATTATTCTCCATGCTCTAAGATTGTTCGGTGCCTCTAAACTTTCAATAAGCTCTAAAATACTGGTTTTTCCTGTATTATTTGCTCCCGCAATAATATTTACCATTCCTAAATCATTCAATTCAAGATCATAAATTCCTCTATATCGTTTTATCTTCAATTCAGACAGCACTTTTGTCACCTCTCAACATTGATTTCGGATATTATTTCATATTAACATTATTATACACTATTTTATATACACTAATACACTAAAATATTTATAAATTGTATTTATCGTTACTGTTCACACCGCACTCTTCACTGAAAATTAACTCCTGCTCTTGTCTTAACACT
>JAFSGY010000033.1 GCA_017440575.1 Lachnospiraceae bacterium
TAAATATAGATTTTGAAACAACAAGTTTCAAATTCCAAAAGCTTTTCACTTAACTCTTTTTCAATATAGTAATCCTTAAAAGAAGGCTTTGTTCTGGTAGTATCCTCCCAATTCTTTGCTATCGGAATAAAGCCTTCTTTGTGCTTATGAAATGGTTGACATGGGGAATTATAACTTATATGATTTTTGTGTAACTATTTATGATAGGTCGAAGCACGTGCTGCTGAGACCGTAAGGAAATGATACAGGAGTGAAAAATCCAATTGCACGGCAATGCAGCCGAAGCAAATTAAGGATGGATTTTTCATCGTAATTATGAAGGAACTGAATAATTACGGAAAGGCATGGTTATTGGAATGGAAAGAGCACTAATTGTAGGAGTGAATCTGAATCAGGGGGATAATTTTGAATTATCTATGAAGGAGCTGGCAAGTCTGGCAGAAGCCTGTGATATGGAAGTGGTAGGACAGGCAGAACAAAATATGGAAAATGTTAATACAGCGACCTACATCGGCTCTGGTAAGGTAGAAGAGGTAAGAGAGGCAGCAGAGTATCTGGAGGCAGATATTGTTATTTTTGATAATGCATTATCGCCTATACAATTAAGAAATTTGCAGGATGCATTAGGTAAGCCTGTTATGGATAGAACTACATTGATTCTGGAAATTTTTTCTTCGAGAGCAAAGACAAAGGAAGCAAAGCTGCAGGTAGAGGTAGCAAGACTACAATATATGTTGCCAAGGCTTGTCGGTCTGCATGAGGCGTTGTCAAGGCAGGGTGGCGGAAGTGGTTCCATGAGTAATAAGGGAGCCGGAGAGAAGAAGATAGAACTGGACAGAAGACGTCTGGAACAGCGTTTAACCAGTATGAAGCGTGAATTGGAGGAAATCGCAGGAGAACGTGAGGTTCAGCGTAAGAAGAGAGCACAGTCCGGGATTCCTCGTGTGGCACTGGTAGGTTACACGAATGCGGGAAAGTCTACCATTATGAATATGCTGGTTAATACCTATATTGGTGATGAGGAAAAGAGAGTATTTGAGAAAGATATGCTCTTTGCTACATTAGATACGACGGTAAGAAGAATTGCACCGCCTGACAGGAATCCGTTTTTATTATCGGATACGGTTGGTTTTATTTCCAAACTGCCACATAATTTAATCAAAGCATTCCGTTCTACCTTGGAGGAGGTAAGAGAGGCAGATTTACTGTTACAGATCATTGATTATTCGGATGAAAATCACACAGAGTATATGAAGGTAACGCAGGATACGTTACATGAATTAGGAGCAGATCATATTCCGATGATTTATGTGTTTAATAAGGCAGATTTATGCGGAATGGGACATCTGGCAATGATACAGGGAGACGATAAGATCTTTATGTCTGCTAAGGCACCGGATGGTATTGATGCACTGCTGAATCTGATAGCCGGTAAGCTTGCCGGAGGCTATCGGGACTGTGAATTGCTGATTCCCTATAAGCGTGGAGATGTGGTATCGTATTTGAATGATAATGCAGTAATTTATGAAATGGATTATCGTGAGGATGGCGTATACCTGAGTGCGAACTTGAAGATAAGTGATGCAGGAAAATATGAAGAATTTATGTGTGAGACAGAAAAGTAAAGATGGTAAGTTATATATAAAAAACAAATAGAAGACACTATGTTTTATGTAAAAACACGGTAAAAGATAACTGATTATAAAATAACTTGGTGATTGTTCACAAATTATTTAAAATTTGATAACAAAATTGGGGTAAAATAAACATATCCAAGAAAATACCTAAGGAGATTTTGTTATGAACAATCAGGAAAAGAAGCATCATATCAGCAGATGGATTTATGGAATCAGTGTAGCAGTAATCATTTTGGTAAATATTGTTGCATGGCTGAGTGCGCAATTCTGTGACTGGTATATAGCTTATATTTTTCCTGTTTGGTTAAACACATATGCCAGACTTACAAGTCTTGTGCCATTTTCTGTTGGTGAGATTATGCTTGTGCTTGCGGTGCTGCTTACGGTATTTGGAATCGGTTTTTTAGTGTGGAATCTTGTTAGACATGGCAAATATAAAAAGATGCTGAAAAAATATTGGTGTTCCTATGCGTGGATTTTTCTTGTAGTATGCTTTATCATGACAAGTAATTGCTTTATCATGTATCATGCATCAAGCTTTTCCGAAAAATATATGTGCGGAAATGAGGCAGGAAGCATGGTTGCAGATGCGAATGCGTCTGCGGTTACAGAGATTGTAACCGAGGAAAAGATAGTGTATACGAAGAAAAATATTGCTATTTTGAGAGATTTCTTAGTAGAAAGATGCAATGAACTGGCATTACAGATTGAGCGTGATGAAAAAGGGAATGCTGTTTATCATGGTGATTTGATTGCGGAGTCAGTGAAGGCAATGGAGCATTTGGGTGAAAAGTATGAGCAGTTATCCGGCTTTTATGTAACACCAAAGTATTTATCGGCTTCTGAATTTTTCAGTCAGCAGTATATTCAGGGATATTATTTCCCATTTTCTTTGGAAGCAAATATTAATTCGTTGATGCACATATCGAATGTAGCTCCTACAGTATGTCATGAGTTATCTCATACTAAGGGATTTATCTATGAGGATGATGCGAATTTTATTGGTTTTCTTGCCTGCATAGAGTCTGATGATGTGTTTTTACAGTATTGTGGATATTTAAGCGTTTTAAATTATGTGAATAATGACTTCTATAAGTCGATTGACAATAATAAAAATGTATATAAGAAGCATGTAAGAATCAGTGATCTTGTGGCTGAGGATAATATCTTTTTATCCAAAGAGGATTGGGAAGTGGTAGAGAAGAAGGCGGTTGTGAAGACTGCAACAGTAAAGAAGGTTTCCAATACTCTGATGGAGACAACTCTGAAGCTGAATGGCGTTGAGGAAGGCATGCAACAGTATGATAAGGTAGTAAATCTGTTACTTGATTATTATAATGGGGTGTTGTATTAATGGGGACAATAATATCTTATTTAGAAGAATATGGTGGATATAATTTTATAGAGAAACCGCTTTGTGAGATAGATGGGCTGATTCTGGCACATCTATCTTATTATGTTTATGACGGAGTGGTGCCGGGACTGGATGAACTAGAGCCTGCGGTAACAACGGAGTATATCAGGGAGCATATGGACGAGAAGAATTTTCTGTCCGTGACCTGGGAAGAAGAGCAAAATAGGGAGCTTTTTTATAAGATTTTAGATACAAGACGTTTTAGGAGTATGAAGGCAAATTATTATGTGAATGCAATTGACAGGGAGCAAGCGTTACAGTTTAGCGCAATTACCTTTTTGCTTGGAAATGGGGATGTATATATTGCTTTTCGAGGGACAGATGATGCTCTGATTGGCTGGAAGGAAGATTTCTGTATGGCATATCGGACACCGATTGAAGCACAGAAACGGAGTGCTGATTATGTAGAACAGGTTGTGAAGCAGTTTAGCAGGAAACGAAATGCACGATTTTATCTGGGAGGACATTCCAAAGGAGGGAACCTTGCTGCTTATGCAGCGATGTGCTGTAATCCGAAGATAAAGCATAAGATTGGTAAGGTGTATGATTATGATGGACCGGGCTTTCGCCCTGACTTTATGGAAACACTTGATTATGCTTCAGTAAAGGAAAAAATAATAAAGTTTGTGCCGAAAGAATCCTTTGTGGGAATGCTGATGCAGGATCATGATGAGAACTCGATAGAATATATTCTGATAGAGAGTACAAGGGTGGGAGTACAACAGCATATGCCATTATCATGGTGTATTGAGAATGATTCTTTTGTGAGAGCAGAGAGTAATGAGCCGGAACGAAAAGCACTCTACGAGCGAATGAATCAGTGGATTTATGAGCTGGGAAGAGAGAGAACGGAAAGTTTTTTAAATGAATTGTTTTACATGGTTGAAGTAACAGAAGCGCAGACACTTTCAGATTTTAAGTCGCCTTCCCCTGAGTTATTGAAGAAAACAAAACTGGTCAGAAATTCATACCGGGAAATGGATGAGGAAGCCAAGAGTATCTTATGGGAAATGGCAATTTTTGTGGTAGAGCTAATGGCGAAGGATCAGCATGAAAGGATTCAAAAGTGGAAATTAATAGAACGTATGCGTGGCAGAATGGATGATTTCCTTCTGAACGGAATAAAAGGAGACAGATGAGAGCTGTCTCCTTTTTTAAGATGATGAAGGTATATCAAAAATTAGTTGTACCCCGTTTGATTAATTCGCCGGAAAAGATAACCTTTTGCGGCATTTCGTTACCGGATAGGACACCCATAAGCGTCTTAACAAGCTGATTGCATAAGGTTTGCAAGCGATTGTCAACAGAAGTTAGCGGTGGCTCGCAACAGGAGGTTAATAACGAGTTGTTATAACCAATAATTGCAAATTCTTCCGGTATGCGAAGCTTTTTACGCCTGCTATATTTCATGGCTCCCATGGCAAGGATGTCATCGGAAGCGACTACAGAATTAAAGGATAAACCAGAGTCTGCCAATTCGGTCAGGAAATCTGCAATAGCTTCAATATTTTCACGTTCACCTTGATAGAACTGCATATATTCTCTCTTGAATTCCAAATTGTCCTGCAGCATGGCTGCCTGATAGCCAGATAGCTTTTTTAAGCCTGAGTAAGACTGGGAATTATATAGGTAGAGAACCTTATCCAACCCACTGTTTATTAAGATTTGAGTTGCTTCAAACATAGCTTTATAGTCATCGCATAATGTACAGTAAACATTCGGATAATCAAAATCTGCATTCAGGAGCATAATAGGAACCTGCTGTGCAGCATCATGTATGTATTTATTTTCTTCCGGCTGATTAGAAATGAAGTTCGAGCCTACCATAATCACGCTGTCCACACGCTTTGAGAGGAGCAAATCAAGAGACGCTTTCTTACTTTCTATATCGTATCCGGTACAACATAATATCGAATTGTAATCGTTTTCACGAAGAAACTGTTCGATAAAATAGACAGCTTTTGCAAGATATAAATCAGAAGAATCAGCACAAAGAATACCAATTGTATTCATAGTATTAAGGCCAAGTCCTCTTGCAAAGGCATTTGGCGTATATCCATATTCCTCAATCACATCCATAACCCGTTTTTTAGTCTTAGGCTTTACGTTAGTGTTACCATTTAATACACGGGAGACTGTTGCAATGGATACACCAGCCTTTTCAGAGATATCATAGATTGTCATAACAATCACCTCATAGAAAAATGTAACTGTTTTCATAACAAAGAATACATTAAGCCTTTTCAAAAAGCAAGCATAAAAATAAAAACTTTTGAAAGAAAGGAAAAGGTTATCGCCACAAATGCCTAAAAATGAGGGATTTTTTCGTGAAAAAAGATAGTTGACTTTCTTGGCAAAACAATATAAAATGCAAATGTAAGTGCTTACAGATTATGTAAGCGAACATAAACTTAATGAATGTGATAGGAGATAAAACAATGGAATTATTAAATGCGGCAAAGACCGGAAAAAAGCAGAGGCCCATTAAAGTACTTCAGTTTGGAGAAGGTAACTTCTTACGTGCGTTTGTTGATTATATGATTGATATCGCAAATGAGTCAGGAAAGTTTGATGGAGATATCGTTCTGGTAAAGCCTATTGAATTTGGCAGCCTTGATATGTTCCATGCACAGGATTGCCAGTATACAGTATGCTTGAGAGGTATTGTAGATGGCGAGGCAAAGGTAATCAAGCGTGTGATTACAAGTGTTGCAGATGCAGTTGACGCTTATACAGAATATGAGAAGTATAGTGATTATGCAAAGTTAGACTCCTTAAGATATATTGTATCAAATACAACAGAAGCAGGTATTGTATTTGATGAAACAGATAAGTTTGAAGCTAATCCACCGAAGACTTTCCCAGGTAAGCTGTGTAAGCTCTTATATACAAGATATACGCATTTTAATGGAGCTGCTGATAAGGGGCTTGTAATGCTTCCGGTAGAGTTGATTGATGACAATGGTATTCATTTAAAGGAATGTGTTGTTAAGTTTGCTAAGCTTTGGAATCTAGAAGAAGGCTTCTTACAGTGGTTGGATGATGCTTGTGTCTTCACATCAACTCTTGTTGACCGTATCGTAACAGGTTATCCAAGAGACGAAGTAGAAGAGCTTTGGAAGGAATTCGGATATCAGGATAATATCGTTGTAACGGCAGAGCCATTTGGTCTTTGGGTTATCGAAAGTTCTAAGGATATCAGCGAAGAGCTTCCTCTTCCGGCAGCAGGACTTCCTGTTATCTATACAGATAATCAGAAGCCATATAAGCAGAGAAAGGTTCGTATTTTAAATGGTGCGCATACATCCTTCGTTCTTGCTTCTTATCTTGCAGGAAATGATTTTGTAAGAGAGTCTATGGAAGATGAATTGATTGGAAGCTTTATGCATCAGACAATTTATGATGAAGTAATTCCTACTCTTGATTTACCAAAACAGGATTTACTTGATTTTGCTGAAGCAGTTGACGGAAGATTCCGTAATCCATATATTAAGCATGCATTATTATCTATCTCTTTGAATTCTGTATCTAAGTGGAGAGCAAGATGTATGCCTTCCTTATTAGAATATGTAGAGAGAAAGGGTGAGCTTCCTGCACACCTTACCTTCTCAATCGCGGCATTGATGGCATTCTATACAGGAACAGAAATTCGTGATAAGGCATTAATCGGACATAGAAATGGTCAGGAATACAATATCATGGATGATATGGCTGTGTTAGAGTTCTTTGCAGCAAACAGCAGTAAGGATTCTAAGGAATTCACAGTAGCATATTTGAGCAATGAAGGATTCCATGGTCAGGATTTGACAAAGATTGCAGGCTTAAGTGATGCAGTAGCTTCTTATCTTGAAGATATCAGAACTCTTGGCATGAGAAAGGCAATCGAAAAGAATTTCTAATTCGTTGTGTTGTTGTAAAAAAGATTGAAATTGATTAGAATTTTATAAAAAAGAACAAGAAATAGAGCGCTGCTTATATTAAAATATAGGTAGCGCCAAAAGAAAGCGTTTACATTTTTGTTAAAAACATACAAGAATGGAAATGCTACATAAAGGAAAATTGTATGGTAAATTATATTAAGATTCATGACGATGATAATGTGGCTGTTGCATTAGAGGCAATTCCACAGAATGAAACCATTACGGTTGGCGATGCTACAGTGGTAACACAAATGGAGATTCCCGCCGGGCACAAGTTTGCCTTAAAGGAGCTTACGACAGGTACACCGGTTATTAAGTATGGTTATCGAATTGGCTTTACAACTGCTGATGTAAAGCAGGGCGAATGGATTCATACCCATAATCTGAAAACGGGTCTTGGTGATTTGCTGGATTACAGCTATGAGCCACAACTTCCGGAAGAGAAAACAACAGAAGATGTTACTTTCATGGGATATAACCGTGAAAATGGCAAGATTGGTGTCAGAAACGAAATTTGGGTTATTCCGACAGTAGGTTGTGTGAATAACATTGCAACAAAGATCGCAGAGTTATCCAAAGACCTTGTAAGAGAAAATATTGAAGCAGTTTGTGCATTCCCACATCCATATGGATGCTCTCAGATGGGAGATGATCAGGAGAATACAAGACAAATCCTTGCGAATCTGATTAATCATCCGAATGCAGGTGGTGTTCTGGTTCTGGGACTTGGATGTGAAAACAGCAATATTGATGTGTTAAAGAATTATATTGGTGAGTACAATCCTGATAGAGTAAAGTTTCTTGTTTCTCAGGAAAGTGATGATGAGATTGCAGATGGTGTTGCTATTGTGAAGGAGTTGGCTGATTATGCAGCTCAGTTCAAGAGAGAGCCTATCAGTGTATCAAAGCTTGTTATAGGTATGAAGTGTGGTGGAAGCGATGGATTCTCTGGTATTACTGCAAATCCTACTGTAGGAAGATTCTCAGATATCTTAATCAGTAAGAAGGGAACAACAATTTTAACAGAGGTGCCGGAAATGTTCGGTGCAGAAACTATTCTGATGAATCGTTGTGAGAATGAAGGTTTGTTTGATAAGACGGTAAGCCTGATTAATGATTTTAAGAATTATTTCAAGAGACATGATCAGACAATCTATGAGAATCCATCTCCTGGAAATAAGAAGGGTGGTATCTCAACCTTAGAGGATAAGTCACTTGGCTGTACTCAGAAGTCAGGAAGCGCAATTGTAAAGGGTGTTCTTGCATATGGTGAGGTAGTAAATACACCGGGACTTAATCTGTTGAGTGCACCGGGAAATGACTTGGTTGCGTCTACAGCACTTGCAGCAAGTGGAGCACATATTGTTCTCTTTACAACGGGGCGTGGTACACCATTTGCGTGTCCAGTTCCAACAATGAAGATTTCAAGTAATTCCAATCTTGCAAACAAGAAAGATAATTGGATTGATTTCAATGCTGGCGTTGTGGCAGAGGGTGAAAGCCTTGACGTAGCAGGACAGAGATTGTTTGATGAAGTAGTTGCCATTGCATCCGGTAAGCAGGTAAAGAGTGAGAAGGCAGGCTTCCATGACATGGCAATTTTCAAGCAGGGCGTAACACTGTAAGAAAAAAAGTACAGTGAAGTCATATAAATGAAACATGTTAACTGACAGCTGATAATATCGGCTGTATGTAAAAAAGATAGCTGTTCAGCACGTAACTATGAAGGGACTGAATAGTTACAAAAACAATGGAGGAATATTATAATGAGTAAAAAAGTAGTTACAATGGGTGAGATTATGTTAAGACTTTCTACACCTAACAATGAAAAGTTTATCCAGGCAGATGAGTTTGATGTATGCTACGGTGGCGGTGAAGCTAACGTTGCTGTATCTCTTGCAAACTATGGACATAACGCTGAGTTCGTTACAGCAGTACCTGATAACGAGATTGGTGAGTGTGCAGTAGCTGCTTTAAGAAAATATAACGTTGGAACACAGAATATTGCTAAGTGTGGTGAGAGACTTGGTATCTATTTCTTAGAGTCAGGTTCTTCTATGAGACCTTCTAAGGTTGTTTATGATAGAGCTCATTCTTCTATCTCTACAGCTACAGCAGCAGATTTTGATTTTGATAAGATTTTTGAAGGTGCTGATTGGTTCCATTTCACAGGAATTACACCAGCTGTTTCTGATTCCGCAGCAGTATTAACAGAGGAAGCTTTAAAGGCTGCTAAAAAGCATGGTGTTAAGGTTTCTGTAGACTTAAACTTCCGTAAGAAGTTATGGTCTTCTGAAAAGGCTCAGAAGGTTATGAAGAACCTTATGCAGTATGTTGACGTATGTATCGGAAACGAAGAAGATGCTGAATTAGTATTAGGCTACAAGCCAGGTAATACAGACGTAACAAGTGGTGATCTTGAGCTTGCAGGCTACAAGTCAATCTTTGAGCAGATGGTAGCAGATTATAACTTCGAATACTGCATCTCTTCTTTAAGAGTAAGCCATTCAGCTTCTGATAACGGCTGGTCTGCATGTATCTACTCAAGAGATACAAAGGAATTCTATCATTCTAAGGAATACAGCATCCATCCAATCGTTGACCGTGTTGGTGGTGGAGACTCTTTCGCAGGTGGTGTTATCTGTGGTCTCTTAGATGGTAAGGACTTCAAGGCTGCTCTTGAATATGGTGTAGCTGCTTCTGCATTAAAGCATACAATTCCTGGTGACTTCAACTTGGTATCTAGAAAAGAAGTTGAAACACTTGCAGGTGGAGATGCTTCAGGACGTGTACAGCGTTAATCACTTTTAGTATATAAATTTAGGAGGACATAATTATGACAAATCCATTTTCACTTGAAGGTAAAATTGCTCTTGTAACAGGTGCTTCTTACGGTATTGGTTTCTCAATCGCTAAGGCTTTAGCAGGTGCAGGAGCTAAGATTGTATTTAATGACATTAAGCAGGAGCTTGTAGATAAGGGACTTGCAGCATACAAGGAAGAGGGCATCGAAGCTCATGGATATGTATGTGACGTTACAGATGAAGATGCTGTAAACGCTATGGTAGCAACAATTGAGAAGGAAGTTGGAGTTATCGACATCCTTGTTAATAACGCTGGTATCATCAAGAGAATCCCTATGTGTGAAATGACAGCAGCTGAATTCAGACAGGTAATTGATGTAGACTTAAATGCACCATTTATCGTATCTAAGGCAGTTATTCCTTCTATGATTAAGAAGGGACATGGTAAGATTATCAACATCTGTTCTATGATGTCTGAGCTTGGTCGTGAGACAGTATCTGCTTATGCAGCAGCTAAGGGCGGATTAAAGATGCTTACAAAGAATATCTGTTCTGAGTACGGTGAGTTCAATATCCAGTGTAACGGTATCGGACCTGGTTATATCGAGACTCCACAGACAGCTCCATTGCGTGAGAGACAGGCAGATGGAAGCAGACATCCATTTGATTCCTTCATCGTAGCTAAGACTCCAGCAGGAAGATGGTTACAGCCAGACGAACTTGGTGGACCAGCAGTATTCCTTGCTTCTGATGCTTCTAACGGTGTAAATGGACATATCCTTTACGTTGATGGTGGTATCTTAGCATACATCGGAAAGCAGCCTAAATAAAGGACATAAATGAGAAGTGCAAAGGAAGGTGAAAATGAGCCGTACAAGCTTGCTTGTAAAGGGGAATTTTCACGTTCCTTTATACGGCGATTAGCCGGCTTATGATTTACGCAGTAAATCATAAGATAGCACTTCGGAATAGATTATTTTTTATAGGAGAGAGAAAATGAACGAAGTATTAGAGAAAATCAGTCGAATTGGTATAGTACCGGTTGTTGTATTAGATGATGCAAAGGATGCAAAGCCTTTAGCAGAAGCATTAATTAAGGGTGGACTTCCATGTGCAGAGGTTACTTTCAGAACAGCTGCAGCTGAGGAATCTATCAGAATTATGGCAAGTGAGTTCCCTGAGATGTTAGTTGGTGCAGGTACTGTATTAACAACAGAGCAGGTTGATCGTGCAGTAAATGCAGGCGCTAAGTTTATCGTTAGCCCTGGTTTAAATCCTAAGGTTGTTAAGTATTGTCTTGAGAAGGGTGTTCCTGTAACTCCAGGTACAGCTAATCCTTCTGATGTAGAAGCAGCTATCGAATTAGGTCTTGATGTTGTTAAGTTCTTCCCTGCTGAAGCAGCTGGCGGATTAAACATGATTAAGTCTATGGCAGCTCCTTATACACAGATGAAGTTCATGCCTACAGGTGGTATTAGTGCAAAGAACATCTGCGAATATCTTGCATTTGATAAGATTATCGCTTGCGGTGGTTCTTGGATGGTTAACAAGGCACTTGTTGCAGAAGGTAAGTTTGATGAGATTCAGGCTCTTACAGAGGAAGCTGTTAGAACTATGCTTGGTTTTGAGTTAAGACACCTTGGCGTAAACTGTGCAGATGAGAACGAAGCTGATTCTGTAGCTTCTAAGTTTGATAACTTATTTGGATTCAGCAAGAAGGTTGGAAACAGCTCTATCTTTGCAGGAAAAGAAATTGAAGCTATGAAGTCTGTTGGACGTGGTGCAAATGGCCATATTGCTATTGGCACAAATAGTGTTGTACGTGCTAAGAACTACTTAGAATCTGTTAAGGGTGTTAAGTTCATCGAGGATTCTGCAGTTGTTAAGAATGGCAAGTTAATTGCTATTTATATGGAAGATGAAATCGGCGGATTTGCTGTACATCTTGTTCAGAAATAAATATAAGACCGTATAAGATAATGTATTGGTAATAGAGGCATCACGCTTGTGTGGTGCCTTTTTATCGAATGATAACAAAACAAATAGTTACAATGATTATAATAAGGAGTAATAGCTATTTATAAAATTTATAAAAAGGAGACAAAGAAAATGATAGATCAGAATTGTTCTTATTGTGTAGAAGGCGAACTTGTTGCAAAGTTTGGCATTAAAATCTGCGAGTTAAATGCTTCTAAAGTATATCTGTTTAAGGAGCAAAGTCATAAGGGAAGAGTCATTGTTGCAAGCAAATATCATGTAAGCGAAATGATTGAATTGTCAGAGGAAGAGAGAAATGCATTTTTTGCAGATGTTAATCATGTAGCTAATGCAATTCATCAGGCATTCCATCCGGACAAGGTTAATTACGGAGCATATGGTGATACCGGGCATCATTTACATTTTCATCTTGTACCAAAGTATAAGGATGAATTTGAGTGGGGTGGAACCTTTGCTATGGATCCTAAGCAAAAAACACTTTCAGATGAAGAATATGAAGAGTTAATTGCAGAATTAAAGAAATATCTGTAAATATAAGTCGAAAGAGGCTTTTGCAAAATTTGTCGAAAAAAACAGAAATTTCATAGACTTTGTTATCCTGTATATTTATGTAATTCTGCACAATATTTTTTTATTTTTAATCAAAAAAATGCAGGAAGCATAGAAAATAAACTTTACACTTGCGAATGAAAATGAAATGCGCAATAATATCAAAGTAATGTGTATTTATGTGGTATCTTATGGTAGTTTTATTGCATAAGGTATGAGGAAAGGGAGTTAGAGTTATGATTAAGGGAGTAAAAGTATTATTGGATTCTGTAGACAAGGTAAGAGATTTTGTAGATATTACAAGAAGTGCTTCTTATGATATCGATTTAATCAGTGGTAGAAATACATATCTTGATGCAAAGTCTTTATTAGGTGTATTAAGCTGTGATTGTACAAAGCCATTAGTATTAGATATCCATGCTGAAATCGAAGAGAGAAGAGAGTTTATGGAGAAGATTGAGAAGTACGTAGTTGCTTAATTTTTTATATAGATAATGATGTTATGGAACGCAAGTCGGGTAGGACTTGCGTTTTTTATTTGTTAGGAAAGTGTTCGAAATGTAGTAAGTATTAGACAAGAATTTTGTAAGAAATTCTTGCCATGCAAAAAGTTTATGTGCTTTATACATTCTTGCTTTGCTGCGGAATAGGGAAATTTAAAATACCATGGTGAATAGAAGATATGTTAATTAGGTTGAAAGGTTCAGAATAATGTTGTGATATTTGGATATAAACTGAATAAAAATCGGAGGTGTGGAAATGGGGAATAAGGAAAAATGTGAAGAACTTAGAATGATACGAGTAAAAGTAGAAAGCGATTTGGGATTGAAAAATATAGTCAGAAAGACACCTTGCACTTTCGAAGGTGAGTGTAGTGGTACGTGCCTTGCGTGTGAGGAAGAAGAAAAAGCGCTGATGAATGAAATATATAAGCTTAGTAAAAAAGGGGAATTAAGAAGAGAACTGGTTCCTTTGATACAAGTACCATCATTTCCTCAAAAACCAATTCCAACAACGATGCAGGATGGTATAGAAGTGATAATTAGCGATTAATAGGCATCGATTTGCGACAGATGGAAAAGGGATAACTACATTAATTGGTTTGGCGGGATGTCCTTTAAGGTGTAAATACTGTATTAATAATGAAATATTAAAAGCTGGGGTATATAGAAAAATGACACCGGAAGAGTTAGCAGATGCTATTATGATTGATTATTGTTATTTTTATGCTACTGGTGGAGGAATTACATTTCAGTAATGACAGAGTAATCCAAAATCTAAAATATATAGAGAAAGAGAACAAGCAGGACAAGTGTACAATACGAATCCCTATAATATCAGAAATTACATCAGAGGATAATGTAGGAAATTCTAAAAAGCTTATGGAGAATATGGGATTTAAAAATATAGATACAATTACCTATATAGTGGATTTATAGAAAGATGCCTTTTTGATTATGTAAGGCTGGTATCTTGAATAGATAAAGTTTTGTCTGATTATTAGTACGCCACGCCTGAAGTCACTGCTTTCTCACTGAGTACTTTTGTTCCTTGCTTTGAAATAAGAGAATTAATGCTCTCGTAAAATAATCAAGAATCATTTTAGAACCAAACAGGGTGTTTGGCTGATGTTAAAAAAAAACCTTGAGAATTCAAGGTTTTTTCTTATAAGATGACTGCGGAAGATGGGACTTGAAGAGCCCAACGACTTCAAGAACCCTTGAAAAGAAAGGAGTTCTTGCACCTCGTTTATCGTTGGGAACAATTTGGGAACAAAAGTTAAATTGCTTTTTAAAGACAAAAACTACTACATCATTATAATATTGATGTGGTAGTTTTTTATTTTTGCATTCCAAATAGAGTATTCATATCGCAACGAAAAATTTTGCAACAAGCATACAAAAATGAAATGGTTGGATTTTGTGTGCCTTTTTCTATTCTATTATATGAATAAATAGAAATATCTACACCCTCTACTTGCAACTTAGCAACCATATCTATTTGTCTTATCTTGATAAGTTCTCTTTGCTTACGAATATTTGTACCAATGCAAATATCATTCACTTGTATCACTCTATCTATGCTACTCTCGTTTTTCATCACAACACCTCTCATAAATAGAGTAATTGTTTTCTGACAATTTACTTGCACGAGAGTGCAATTTACGATATAATTTAATTGCGTTTTGGTGCAAAAATGACAAAGGAGAATAGTACTATGGAATACGAAGAATTAAAGAGTTATCTAAAAGATGTATACGAAGTCGAGAAACAACTTTTTTCATTGCGAGCAATTGCAAACATGTACGAAAATGAAATTGATAGGTTAAACGAGGAATGTAACACCGTCTACAATATGGAAGTTATTTTAGGTGATGACTCATCGCTATTTAGGCAAAGAATTGCAGTTGCACCACCTAACGCCTTATATGAGATTGATAATCTATACATGCCTATCATGTTCGAACAAAGATATCCTTGTAGAAGGTGGAAACTATATGATGATATAAAGAAATTAGAAAAACAAAACAAAAAATTTAGTCTATTTATGAACATAAACAAACTTTACGATAAAGGTGGTGTACTTTATGATGCCATTATAGAATACTATACAAGCCACTACAATAAAGACCTCGAAGCCAAAAGAAACATCTATCTTCCTTTTTGTGAGAAAACAACTAAGGAATATACTGAACAAGTTCTTGAATCTCTTTCTACTAGCGAGAAATTATTAACGCAACTATATGCACAAGACATTATTCATCCTAAATATAGAAACTTCTTAGCGATTGCACAAATATATGAATATTTTGACACTGGTCGTTGTTCAGAATTAATTGGGCCAAATGGTGCATATAATTTATATGAAAGTGAACTTAGACAAAATATTATTATTGATAGATTAGACCAAATTATCACCCAACTTCAAATGTTAAATCGTACTATGGCATATGTTGCAAGTGCAATCAATGAAAGCAATTCTATATTAAGAGATATTTCTTCTTCCTTAGGTCGCATTGAAGCTAATACGGCCTTGGTAGCTTATAACTCTCAATGCATTGCTCATAACACTAGAATAGCAAGTCAATATGTACTTTAAATCATTATTCAATTTCCAAGAGTAGCACCTTTTCAAAAAGTGCTACTCTTTTCTTTTGCATAGAATACACAAAGGGGGTGTATCAAATGAGCAAATATGAATACTATATGCAACTTGATAAATGGTACAAAAAGCAAACATTCAAAATCTTACCTAAATATGTTCTATCAAAAATCAAATCATTCGCATTGAACTGGTACTCACATTAAAATGCCGGCATTTTAATGTGAGTGCCAACATAATGAGAATCTAGTTATCTTTCATTTCATAAAACACTATTTGGAGTTCCTCGAACACCTAAATAGTGTTTTTCTTTTTTCAATTTTATATCATATCAATACAAATGAATATTGAGAGAGTGAGAAAAATAGCAATAGGCTCTTTAAATACTATCTATGGTTTAGCAAGCCTAAATAGAAAATATGCTTGGCAAATGTGACTTTCCAACTTATAGCATTTGTCATCATTGGGGTGGGGAACTCAAACCCAAGTAAAAAAATCTAGGTTCGGGGGCAAGGACGATTTGTGGATTGTAGTAGAGTGTTGGTAAGTTATGGCACGTTTTAATCCTACTATACTTATTCGTTATCGAATAGGAACTAAAGTTGGTGGTACAAATACTCAGGGGCTAACGACGAGGAATAGTCGAAACCTAAAAAGTATTTGTGGGCATAGTTTTTCCATTTTGTTTCTATGGGAAAACTATGCCCAAAGCCTAGAAACTTCAACTCGGAATAGTACAAAGGAGACATTATTTTTATTATGAATAAAGAAAAATATTTAAAAAACTTTGGTAAAGCACAAGTCGATAATAAGAAAAAAGACAAAAAGTGTTGGCATAAAGATTGTGGTTATTGTACCAAGTATCGTTGTAAATGTTTTAATTGTCATACTAACGATTGAACCATTTCTAATTATAAATTGCTTTCGCAAATACTAATATAATGTATACCCTAAACTTGTTTTGATATTGCGATTTGAAGCCTTAACAAGTTTACAAACAAATAAAAAGAGGAGGAATAATACACAAAGAGATACTTTGTAAGAAATGCTTTTTTTAAAGCAAAATGTGGGGAATAAACGAAGCGAGCGAATGCTCGATTGGTTATTCCCAAGAGAAACTGAAAAAAGGTTTAGCCATTCTTTCCTAAAGATGGTGTGGAACTCTACTTTGTATAAGTAGACTAAACCTTATTACATTACAAGGAAGTGATTATTATGATCCTCAAACAAGAAATTGGAACAAGTAAAGCAAAAAT
This sequence comes from Lachnospiraceae bacterium, assembly GCA_017440575.1. Taxonomy (GTDB): domain Bacteria; phylum Bacillota; class Clostridia; order Lachnospirales; family Lachnospiraceae; genus COE1. Next base: position 16,681 of record JAFSGY010000033.1, read on the forward strand.
ATCCACACTTAAAAATAAACTATCTAATTGCAAGAATGAAGAACTCCAAGAGCATTTGAAATATCAACTCAAACAAGAGCAAATCAAATTAGAAGGTTTTGAATTACTACTCTCCCTCTACAAAAGGATTGGTACATTCTATGAGTAGGAAAACCTCTTTCAAAGAGCAAATGTTTCGTAGCCTTAATTCTAAAAATTGTTTTGGACAATCAAAACACCTTGCCAAGATAGAAAGTTATCAAAATGGTAAGAAAGGTGTTGTGGATGGAATTTATAGTAAAAAGACAATGCAAGATTACAAAAAGGTTGCTCAACAATTTCATTCTTGGCAAAAGTCCAAAGGATATAATTTTCATTCTATGAAAGAGGTCAACTCTTCTATTCTTAAAGAATATCTAATGGAAAGACAATCACAAGGGAAATCTTCTTGGACTATTAGCCACGATTTGAGTGCTTTAAATAAAATCTTTGGAACTTCCATTTCAAAAAAAGAATGTGGTCTTGCTCCGAGAAGAACAAGCAACATTAAAAACAATCGTGGATTGGCTCAAAATTATAGACCATCTATACAAGCCAAAAACAAAGATATGATTGCTTTTATAAGTGCTTGTGGAGTTCGTAGACAAAGTCTTACTACTATTGCACCAGGAAATGCCATAAGGGATAAAGACAATATGGTTATTGGCTTTAAAGTAGTTGAAAAAGGTGGCAAGCATAGAAATTGTTATGTAAGAAGTGAATATCAAAAAGCAATCACTTCTTTTGTTGACAATCATCTTAAAATTCATAACAATACTCCATTTTGGCACAAGGTAGATAAAAACCTTAATACCCATTGGTATCGTGCTATCTATGCTAATGGATTGTATCACGATTTGCTAAAGGCAAAAGAAAATGGAGTTGACTACTTCAAAGGTTATAGAGATATGTTCATTAACCAAGGTAGATTTATGAAAGCGATAAATGGACGCTCACAAAATGTAAAGGGATATGATGTGGAATGTTTGGCTATGGTAAGTCAAAATATGGGGCATAATAGAATTGATGTAGTATATACCAATTATCTAGGACACATTGGTTAAACCACTTATTCTTATATTTTGCTATCAAGCACATATAATACCATATACGATAATGAAACCGTATCATTCGGAAAGGGAGGAATTTTCCCCATATATCATACCCCCAACATTCAAAGTAGTGTTGGGGGTATTTTTCGTTTTAGCAACATTGCACAAAAAAGGTGCAATCCAAACTTCAATGATAATATGTACATATTTTTATAGTAGGGTGTTTTTGGCTATTCTCACGAAAGTGAGTATTCAAGCCATTTTCCTTGCTCAAAATACGGTAATTTGAGTTTAAATTTTATACAATAGTAATATCAACAATTTAAGGGCCCTTATTTTTTGATGGACAAGACAAAGTCCTAAAAACCTCTAAATTCTATAAGGAGGTACAATGATTGAGTAACAAATCAAACGATAAGAAAATTGTTGAATTCAAAAAATACTATGCCAAATGTCAAGAAATTGAGAAAGGCTTTAAACTTCAAATAGAAAACGATATAATTACACTAAACGAGGTGCGAGAGAAAAGAGAGAAAATGACAAAATCACTTGAGAAACTCGTACTTGAAATACATACATCAAACATCAACCAAGGCAAAGGAAAAGACCAAAGATGGTTCACACCTATTATGAAAGGGGGAAAACGAGTAATCATAAAAAAGAACACCTACGAAGAAATTATTGACGAGCTCATTGAGTTCTATGGGGTGGGAAAAGAAAAAATCACTTTGAGAAGTTTATATCCTCAATGGATAAAGAATATGCAAAGTCAAGGTGCTTCTCCATCTTATCTTCGTAGAATTGATTTCGATTGGAGAAAATACTATCAAAATGACAAAATCATTGATAGGGAACTTAAAAGTTTTAGTGTCAACGAAATCAAAAGTTGGCTAACCACCAATCTAACCAAATATGAATTGAACTCCAAGAAGTTCTACAATATGCAAACTATTTTCAAGCAAATCTTCAAGTATGCCAATGAGGAAGAAATGATTGCGAAAAATCCTTTTGATAAGATTAGTTTTCCAAAGGCAAAATATTTTAAGGGAGAAAGCAACAAGCAAAGACAAATTGAGGGTTTAAAAAAGGAAGTATTCAATGAAGATGATATTAAGAAGATTAAGGAACTTGCCTTAAAAGATTTTATGGACAATCCAAGCAATTCTACTTCGACGGCTTCTCTCGGTGTATTACTTCTATTCAATAGTGGTTTGAGAGTTGGGGAATTGGTAGCCATAAGAGAACGAAATATTTTTGACGATTATCTTTGGATTGAGGAAGAAGAACAAAGAGACTATATCATTTCCATTGATGAGAAAACCCAAAAGGTCACTTGCACCTACAATGGCACCAAGGTTGGCAAAGCAAAAACCAATGCTTCTTTTAGGAAAGTTCCACTCACAAAAGAAGCCAAGGAAATTATCCAACTCATTCTTGAAACAAACAAGGCAAATGGTTTTAAAGAGGAAGATTTTCTCTTTGTGAATGCCACTCAAAGAATGCAAGAGAATACCATTCTCAAGCGAATTTACAAATTATGTGATGAAGCATTCATAGACAAGCGTTCTCCTCATAAGATTAGAAAAACATTTGCTTCTATGTTGGTAAACAAGGGAATTATGGATATATCTGAAGTAAGTTCCATTTTGGGACATGTTGGGGAACAAACCCTTATCAATCACTATTTGTATTCCACAAAGAGTGCAAATACAAGGCTTGATAGATTGGAACAATCCCTTGCAATGTAGGAAAAATCTTTTGGGAACACTTGGGAACAAAATGATTAAAGACAAAAAAATAAGGAAGCCTTATAAATCAAGGCTTCCTTACCATTAGAATCGTGCGGAAGATGGGACTTGAACCCACACGTCTATACGGACACAAGATCCTTAGTCTTGCCTGTCTGCCAATTCCAGCACTTCCGCATGTCTAAAACAATATTTAATTACATATTTGATAAAACTGCGGAAGATGGGACTTGAACCCACACGTCTATACGGACACAAGATCCTTAGTCTTGCCTGTCTGCCAATTCCAGCACTTCCGCGCAACAGCAATATGTAATTAAGAATCGGAAATATATTTAATATATTTCTTCATCGCACTGCAAGAGATATATTATCATTATGAGAAAAATATGTCAATATTTTTTTGAGAAAAATAAAAAAGTTTTTTTGAGGGGTTTTTATGGAAAAATGGTTGACAGAAATGCGTAAAAAAGGTAAAATATCATTTGTTCGCAGGAGTGGTGGAATTGGCAGACGCGCAGGCTTCAGGTGCCTGTGGTAGCAATACCGTGTGGGTTCAAGTCCCATCTCCTGCACTTTTTATTTTATGTGCAAGTATGTATGCGGGATGAAGTATAATAAGCCCTTAGGAATTTAGACAATTCCTGAGGGCTTTCTTTTCCTAATGTGACGGATTAATTGTACAGCATGGGGAGTGGAGGATTACAATGAAGAGAGCGAAGTACTTATTATTAGGTGGAATGCTGGCAGGTATGTTAATTGGCTGTGGGCAGACCGAGCAGCCAACAGTGACAGAAGATTTTGTAGAATTTGAACAGATTACACCGATGGAGTCAGAACCTATCATTATTAGAGAAGAACAGCCATCCGTTGTAGAGTCGATAATGGAAGAGGAGTCAACGACAATGACAGAGGAAGAAGAGATTGTTCCTTGGGTTGACCGTGTGGCAGGAGAACAGGCAGTCGCTTATTCGATAGAAACACAGATTTATGAGGATGGTATTGTGAAACTGACATATCCACAGCTTTCTGGCATGCAGAATACGGAGCTTCAGACGAAGTTGAATGAGAACATTAAGCAGACGTTATTGCAGGGAAGTGCAGATGAGGGATTAACAGCGTTTGAATATAGCTATGAGATTGCTTCTATGGGAGCAGGTGTTGTATCTTTTGTTTTTAAGGGATATGTCAATTATGAGGGGAGTCCTTATCCGATTAATGCTATAAAGACTTTGAATCTGAACCTGATAACGGGAGAGAGCATAAGACTGAAGGATTATGCAGATGTAGCAACAGTGGTTTCAGCTTTGGAGACCGGGTGGGGCTATGAGGTGGCTTCTGAAGGGATTGTGAAGGACGATTTTTCAGCATTTATGAATAATGGCTATGTGACGGACTATGCAATGACACTTCTTGATTATGATGTGGATTCGAAAAACATGGCATTTGTACCAGTAGGATTCTCATGTATAAAGGATAATCATTTGGTGCTGTTTATAGAGACAGAGCACGCAATGGGCGACTATGTAGAAATTATTTTTGATGAAGAATTATAAATTGTCGATTTCTGGTGAAAAGTCGAGAAAATTTTATTTTTCGAAAAAAGTTCGGAAAAATAAAAATAGAAAAAGGAATTTACCGTTTCATGCAGAATATTAAATTATAGAGTTTTTGCATCGTAATTATGTTTTTTCGTTTTCGTGCAGAGCACAGAAGGAGAAATATGACAATTCGTGAACATGTAGAACAATGGGAAAAGATTTATCTTAGTCCATACGCAACATTAAGTATGAACTCAAAAGGTAGAGACAGGGAAGAGGAGCCTTGTGACATCCGCCCTATTTTTCAACGGGACAGAGACAGAATTATTCATTCGAAATCTTTTAGAAGATTGAAGGATAAGACACAGGTATTTCTGTCACCAGAGGGAGATCATTACAGAACACGACTTACACATACATTAGAGGTCTCTCAGAACGCAAGGACAATAGCCAAGGCATTGCAGTTGAATGAAGAATTGGTTGAAGCAATTGCGCTTGGGCATGACTTAGGTCATACACCGTTTGGGCATGCAGGTGAGCGTGCCTTGGATGAAATCTGTCCATATGGATTCCATCATAATGAGCAGAGTGTCAGAACAGTTGATATTTTGGAGAAAAATGGTGAGGGACTGAATCTGACCTGGGAGGTACGAGACGGAATCGTGAATCATCAGACTAAGAATATGCCATCGACCCTAGAGGGTAAGGTAGTAAGATTTTCTGATAAGATTGCATATACCTATCACGATATGGATGATGCGATTCGTGCAGGCATATTGAAGCGGTCTGATGTACCACGGGAGATAGGGGAAATAGTAGGCTATACGCCTAGAGAACGATTAAATAACTTTATTCATGATATTGTAACACAGAGTAAGGGAACGAATGATGTACGGATGTCAGAAGAGGTGGAGCGAGCTATGAAGAATCTGCGTAGCTTCATGTTTGACAAGGTATATAGTAACCCGGTTGCCAAGGGTGAAGAAGAGAAGGCAGTTTCATTGGTAAAGACGTTATATGAGTATTATATGAATCATACGGATGAACTTCCAAAATTTTTTGTGGAACTTGGATTGCGCGGAGAACCAAGAGAACTGGTGGTATGTGATTATATCAGTTCTATGACAGACCGTTTTGCGATTTCCTTATATAATGAGCTTTATGTTCCAAAGTTCTGGATGGGTTAGAGGAGTTGAAACATGTATTATCCGGAAGAGCTGATTGAAGAGATTAGACAGAAAAATGATATAGTAGATGTGATTTCCGGTTATGTAGGATTACAGAAAAAGGGCGGTAACTATGTTTGCTGCTGTCCTTTCCATAGTGAAAAGACACCATCCTTTTCCGTAAATCGAAACAGGCAGATTTATAAATGCTTTGGCTGTGGAGAGGGTGGAAATGTGGTAACCTTCGTTATGAAGTACGAGAATTGTACGTTTCCAGAGGCGATAAAACAGCTTGCAGATAAAGCAGGAGTAGCATTGCCTGAGATGGAGTATTCCGAGGAGGCAAAGAGGCGGGAAACAAGACGTCAGAGGCTGTTAGAGGTCAATAAGGAAGCGGCAAAGTTCTATTTTTACCAGCTTCGGACACCTCATGGAGTCAAGGCTAAGGAATACTTGGACAAGCGTCAGCTTTCTGATGAGGTAAGAAAGAACTTCGGACTAGGCTATGCACCGGTACGGGGGGAAGAACTACTTGCTTATTTGAGGCAGAAGGGCTTTTCTGATGATTTGATTCGTGATGTGGGACTTGCGAAAATGGATGAACGCCGCGGAACAACAACGCAGTTCTGGAATCGAGTCATGTTCCCAATCCAGGATATTAATCACAGGGTAATTGGTTTTGGTGGACGTATCATGGGAGAGGCTGACAGCGGACCCAAATACTTAAATTCACCGGAAACAGAGATTTTTGATAAGAGCCGTAATCTATATGGTATGAATTATGCCAGAAGTGCACGGGCAGGCAATATTATTTTGTGTGAGGGCTACATGGATGTTATTTCCATGCATCAGGCAGGCTTTACACAGGCAGTGGCATCCCTTGGAACTGCATTTACACCAGGACAGGCTGGCTTGATTAAAAAGTATACGAGAGATGTTCTGCTGGCATATGACAGTGATGGCGCAGGTGTTAAGGCGGCGCTTAGAGCGATTCGCATTTTACGTGATGCAGGAATGTCAGGCAAGATTATTAATATGAGTCCGTATAAGGATCCGGACGAATTTATGAAGAATATGGGTAAGGATGCTTTTCAGGACAGAATCAATCATGCAGAGAATTCTTTTATGTTTGAGATTCGGATTCTGGAACGAGACTTTGATATGAATGACCCGGAGGAAAAGACGAATTTCCATAATGCAATAGCGAAGAAGCTGTGTGAGTTCAGCGAGGATGTAGAGCGTGAGAACTATATCGAGGCGGTTGCTGAGAAGTATCACATAGGATTTGACAATCTGCGCAAGCTGGTAGTGAATACGGCAGCGAAGGCGGGTGGCTATGCTGTAGTACCGGAGAGACCGAAGTCTGGTATTCAGAAGAAGAATACACCGGAGGAAAATGTAAAGAAGTCTCAGAGGCTTCTGCTTACATGGCTTACGGATTATCCGCAGCTATATCATAAGATTAAGGCATATATTACCCCAGCGGATTTTACCATTGAATTATATAGTAAAGTAGCGGAAAGGATGTTTTCCGATATTATGAACAACTCTTTGAATCCAGCAGGCATTATCAATATGTTTGCGGATGAGAAGGAACAGAGTGAGGCGGCTTCCCTTTTTACAACTAAGCTGCCAGAGCTTGAGAGCGAGCAGGAGAAGGAAAAGGCATTTCATGATATCCTGCTTAGTGTGAAGCGTAACAGCTTCAATTACTATTCCGAGAGGCTTGGCGTTGATCTTAGTGCGATGAGTCAGGTTATTGAAGGAAAAAAAGCACTGGAAGAACTTAGCAAAATGCATATTTCTTTGAATTAAGGATAAAAATAATATGGTATGGAGGATTAACCAGAATGGATGAAAACACACAAGCAAAATTTGAAGTGAAAGTGAAAGAGTTATTGGCGCTGGCCAAGAAGAAGAAAAATGTGCTAGAATATCAGGAAATCAGTGACTTCTTCAAGGAATTTAATCTTGAGGAGGAACAATTTGAGAAGATTCTTGAAGCATTAGAGCAGAGTAATGTTGATGTACTTCGTATTACTGAGGATGACGATATTCCTGATGAAGAACTTCTTCTGTCAGAGGAAGACGAAGTGGATATGGAATCCATTGATCTCTCTGTACCTGATGGTGTTGGTATTGAAGACCCTGTCAGAATGTATTTAAAGGAAATTGGTAAGGTTCCGTTGTTAAGCGCTGAAGAAGAGATTGAGCTTGCTAAGCGTTTGGAGGTTGGTGATGAAGAGGCTAAGAAGCGTCTTGCAGAAGCAAACCTTCGTCTTGTTGTAAGTATTGCAAAGAGATATGTAGGAAGAGGCATGCTGTTCCTTGACTTGATTCAGGAAGGAAATCTTGGTCTGATTAAGGCGGTTGAGAAGTTTGATTACCGTAAGGGATTTAAGTTCTCTACGTATGCAACATGGTGGATTAGACAGGCGATTACAAGAGCGATTGCAGATCAGGCAAGAACAATCCGTATCCCTGTTCATATGGTAGAAACGATTAATAAGCTGATTCGTGTCAGCAGACAGTTGTTACAGGAATTAGGCCGGGAACCGTCTCCAGAGGAGATTGCAAAGGAAATGAATATGCCGGAAGACAGAGTTCGTGAGATTTTAAAGATTTCTCAAGAACCGGTTTCCCTAGAAACTCCTATCGGTGAAGAGGAAGACAGCCATTTAGGTGACTTTATTCAGGATGATAACGTTCCGGTACCGGCAGATGCGGCAGCATTTACTTTGTTAAAGGAACAGTTGGTAGAGGTGCTTGATACCTTAACAGATAGAGAGCAAAAAGTATTAAGACTTCGTTTCGGTTTAGATGATGGAAGAGCAAGAACGCTTGAAGAAGTTGGTAAGGAATTCAATGTTACCAGAGAGCGTATCAGACAGATTGAGGCGAAGGCATTGCGTAAGCTTCGTCATCCATCCAGAAGCCGTAAGCTGAAGGATTATTTGGATTAATTAACATTCAAGGAGTAATGAGAATGCTATTATCAGATAGAATGCAGGCGGTTGTAGGGCTGGTTGAGCCCTGCGAGCGCTTTGCAGATATAGGCTGTGACCATGGCTATGTAGCCATGGAGCTTATAAAACGTCGGATTTGCAACGAAGTAATAGCCATGGACATTAATCAAGGACCGCTGCAGCAGGCTAAGAGTAATATAAAAGAATACGGAATGCAGGAATACATTCAGACGAGATTGTCAGATGGTGTGGAAGCATTAGAGCCGGGTGAGGTTGATGGAATAATATGTGCAGGTATGGGCGGAAAATTAATTATTCATATTCTGACACAGAAAAAAGATGTCATCAGTCGGATGACACAGCTGATACTGCAGCCACAATCAGAGATAGATGAGGTTCGTAGTTTTCTTAGGGAATCAGGTTTTGTAATAGATAAGGAAGATATGATTTTCGAGGACGGAAAGTATTATCCGATGATGCATGTAGTGCCATGTGCATTTGGCAAGCAGGAGAAGCAGATAGCTGACAATCTAGCTGAAAAATGCAAAAAGACAGGAACACAGCATGCAGAGAATGTAGAACCGCCAAGTATTTCTGAAGTTTCTAAAGAAGAAGCACAAAAGCTTCTCAGAGTTCAGGATAGATTTGGACCATATCTTTTGGCAAAGTCTCATCCTGTCTTGAAAAGGTATCTTTTGTGGCAGAAAGAGAACTATGAGAATATTAGAGGGAATCTTATAAGCCAGAAAAAGAGTACGCCAAGACAGCAGTATCGTATTGCGGAGCTTGATGAGGAACTGAGTGATATTGTTTTTTGTTTATACAATTATTTTTCATGACCAAGGAGTAGACGTGTATGAAGTGCTATGAAATCATAGAAAAATTAGAAACACTTTCGCCGGTATCCTATGCTGAAAGCTGGGATAATATTGGCTTGCTTGCCGGAAGAAGAGATAAGGAAGTAAATACAATCTATATTGCACTCGACGCTACGGATGATGTGATAGAGGAGGCAGTCCGCCTAAAGGCGGATCTCCTTTTGACGCATCATCCTCTTATTTTTAAGAAGATGAGCAGAGTCAATACAGACGATTTTATCGGAAGGCGAGTATTTCGCCTGATTCAAAATGACATCAATTATTATGCTATGCATACGAATTTTGATGTTATGGGGATGGCAGATGCAGCTGCCGATGAATTGAAGCTACAAAACAGTAAGGTGCTGAATGTGACATATGAAGATGATATTTCCAAGGAAGGATGTGGGCGTTCTGGTATGCTTCCGAAGAAAATGAGTCTTGCAGAATGTGCAGAATTGGTAAAGAAGACATATCAAGTACCAAATGTAAGGGTATTCGGCAATCTGGCAGATATGGTAGAGGTAGCGGCTGTAATGCCAGGGTCTGGCGGAAGCTACATCCAGGATGCGTTACGAGCAGGAGCTGATGTGATGATTACGGGGGATATTGATCATCATGAGGGGATTGATGCGGTTGCTCAGGGACTCAATGTAATTGATGCAGGGCATTATGGAATTGAGAAGCTGTTTATACCATATATGAAGGAATTTTTACATAGGGAGTTACCAGATATACAGTTATATCAGGCAGAGTTAAAGGAACCGTTTGTTGTAGTTTAATAAAATTGTGTAAAACAGAGAAAGGTTGGGGATGAATATGAAGCAAACTTACAAGGTTACAATTGGGGAAGAAGTAAGAGAATATGCTAGTGGAACTACATTTGGAATGATAGCGGAAGAATATCAGAAGGGGTATGACCACCAGATTGCTCTTGCAGTAAGAAATGGCAAGATTAAGGAGCTGTTCAAGCGAGTTGACAGGGACTGTACGTTGGAGTTCCTGACATTAGCAGATGATGCAGGGCATAAGACCTATAATCGTACAGCAACACTTATCATGATGAAGGCAATTACAGAAGTAGTAGGTGCTGACAGAGTAGAGAAAATTAAAATGGAATTTGCAATCGGAAATGGCTACTACTGTTCGAAAAAGGGAGATTTTACGGTTACTAAGGAACTGGTAGAGCATGTAAAGACTAAGATGCGTGACTATGTTTCACGTAATTTACCGATTATTAAGACTTCTATGCCAATTGAGGACGCTAATATTTTGTTTGAGAAGCAGAAGATGCTGGATAAGAAGAATCTGTTCCGTTATCGTGGCAGTTCATCGGTGAATGTATACGATTTGGATGGATATTATGACTATTTTTATGGTTCCATGCTTCCTAGCACCGGTTATGTGAAATATTTTGATGTTTTACCGTATAGAGATGGATTTATGCTAGTATTGCCACGTAAGAATAATCCGACTGTAGTAGAGCCATTTGAGGAGAGTGCAAAGCTTTTTTCAACAATGGAGATGGCATCGGACTGGGGGATTAAACTTGGTATTGATACAGTAGCTGATCTGAATGATCAGATTCGAAATGGCGATTTCAATGAGCTTATGTTGGTGCAAGAAGCTCTTCAAGAAAGCAGAATTAGCGAGATTGCTTCGGATATCGTATCTAGAGGTGGTGTAAAGTTTGTTATGATTGCAGGTCCTTCTTCGTCTGGAAAAACAACCTTTTCACACAGATTGTCCGTACAGTTGCGAACACATGGGTTGACACCGCATCCGATAGCAGTGGATGACTATTTCGTAGATAGAGAGAAGACACCGAGACAGCCAAATGGCGATTATGATTTTGAATGTCTTGGGGCAATTGATATCGAACAGTTCAATCATGATATGTGTGAGTTACTTGCAGGTAAAAGGGTAGAACTTCCACACTTTAATTTTGTAACAGGTAAGAGAGAATACAAGGGTAACTTCAAACAGCTAGGACCAGATGATATTTTGGTTATTGAAGGTATTCATGGATTGAATGATAAAATGTCTTATTCATTACCGGCAGAGAGTAAATATAAGATTTATATCAGTGCGTTGACTACATTAAATGTTGATGAGCATAATCGAATTCCTACCACAGATGGTAGATTGCTTCGTCGTATGGTAAGAGATGCCAGAACAAGAGGAGCCAGTGCAAAGAGAACGATACAGATGTGGCCATCGGTAAGAAGAGGCGAAGAGGAGAATATCTTCCCATTTCAGGAAAGTGCAGATGCGATGTTTAACTCTGCTTTAATTTATGAAATATCTGTCTTAAAACAGTTTGCAGAACCATTGCTTCACAGCATCCAGCCGGGTGAACCGGAGTACTTTGAGGCAGTGCGCATGCTCAAGTTCTTAAGCTATTTCCTTGGCGTAAGTACCGAAGACTTACCAAAGAACTCTATTGTGAGGGAATTTGTAGGTGGAAGCTGCTTTAAGGTGTGATGAATTTTTGCACGTAATCATGAAGGTACTGAATGATTATGTTTGACAAAACGAAAAGAATAAGTATATAATGATACGGCAAGTGCGGCAAATGATCGCGGCTCCATTTTTTGGGGGTGAGGAAAGTCCGGGCTTCACAGGGCAGGATGCCGGATAACGTCCGGTGGAGGTGACTCCAAGGCCAGTGCAACAGAAATAAACCGCTCGATTAATCGAGTAAGGGTGGAAAGGCAGTGTAAGAGACTACCGCCTCTAAGGTAACGAGGAGGGCACATGTAAACCCCATCCGAAGCAAGACCAAGTTAGGAAACGATAGGTTTGCCCGACCTGTTTCCAGGTAGGTCGCTTGAGGCTGTTGGTAACAGCAGTCCTAGATAGATGATCATTCGTGTCATGAGGAGACTTGTGGCGCCGACATAACCCGGCTTATCGCTGCGCTTGCAATATAAACAGGAATAATTAGAGTATGAAAAAAGGCATTTGTGGTTTATATATACTACAAATGCCTTTTTTAGCACTTTTCTTTTATGCATTTCTATTTCATAATGCTTCAAATTATGTTAAATTGGTAAATAGGTATCGTTACTGTCTGAACAGTAATATAGAATTAAGAGAGAATAGAATCATAATGAAACAAATAATGACAGAACTTATTCGTGTTAGTATACTTATCATAGTGTGTTGCTTGAGCGTAATAACAGTAACCGCAGAAGAAGTCATCATCGAAAGTATAACTTCCGAAGAAATATGTCCATGGGATAACCGTCCTCTTATTCAGTCTACCACATATGAAGACGAATACTTAGGTGCAGTAAAGCTTGGTGCACTGATTATGCCGGAGCTTGCAGGAGCGAATGAAGAAACCCTGTATGAAGAAGCAGCTAAATGTGTAGTTCGTATCGTCATGGGGCAATATGCCGGAAGTGGCTTAATATGGAGCATGGAAGAAGAGGGAATGGTCATAGCGGCGAATAAGCATTTGCTTAGAGAGGCAGCGTATGGAACCGTGACCTTTTCGAACGAAATGGTTTTACCGGCAGAAATCTTGGCTTTTTCACAGGAATATGATTTAGGCTTTTTATTTATTCCAAGAGAAGAGCTGACTTCTGAGTTATTGAGGGATTGCTATGGGGTTAGAAGAATACAAATGGTGTCGGAGAAGGCAGGAGAACAGATAGAGGAAAAGCTAGAAAATCAGAACATTATGCAGATCGCCTCATCACAACAGGCAGCAGCAGATTGCTACAAGGGAAGTGTGAAGGGGATAAGCTTTGTGCCGGAGTTTCAAGTCTTCCTGTTGGAAACAGCGTGCTATTCCAAGGCCGGGATGTCCGGTGGAGGCGTTTTTGATGAAAAAGGCTATTTGTTGGGAATGATAGCAGGTGGCAATGTGGAGTTGGAGGCTTCTGTGAGGGAATCGGAGATTACTTATAGCATACCGGCTTGGCAGATAGAGGAAGAATACCGGCAATTACGAATAACAGAGCAGTAAGGAACAAAGAAGGTTAGGAAATAGACAGATGATAATCAGAAATGCAGTATTAGAAGACATGGATCAGATTATGGAGGTGTATCGCCTTGCAAAAGAGTACATGGTTGCTTCGGGAAATCCGAATCAATGGATTAACGGATATCCGGCAAGAGAGACCATTGAAAAGGATATAAACAGGCAGCAATTTTATGTATGTGAAGAGAATGGACAGATTCACGGAGCGTTTATGTTTTTTATTGGTGAGGAACCTACCTATCAGGTAATAGTAGATGGCTCATGGAAGAATGAAGAACTTTATGGAACGATTCATAGACTCGGTAGTGATGGGAAATATAAGGGGATTTTTCAGGGATGTCTTGCTTTTTGTAGAGAAAAGCATGCTAATCTGAGGGCTGATACACATCAGGATAATAAAACCATGCAGCATTTACTGGAGAAGCATGGTTTTGAACGTTGTGGGATTGTTTATATGAAAGACGGGAGTATGCGAATTGCATATCAGTTAACAGATTAGTAGGGCTTTTGCTATATGACAGTGGATGACAATAAAATATTATAATATAAGGAGAAGGATAAGATGGTGGAATTAGTATTGAAAATTGTAGACAAGGATGGAAATGTTCTTGTACAGAAAAAGGAAACAGATGAGGTACATGTCGTATATGAACAGGCATATCAGCCGGGAGATTGTATTGAATTCGAGATTTCGGATAAGAATCAGTATGTATGGCTACAGCTTGACGATGCACTTGGAAAGTCTATGGTATATCTTACAGGAAATTTCTCATATTGTATTCCATTTGAGGAAAAGAGAACGAACCTCTCACCAAAGGCTTTTTGGGGAGAGAAACATTTGTTATCTGCAAGAGTAGCAAGGGATTATGAGGTTACACAGTATCGTAATCTTGCATACAACGTATGTGACCAGCATTTGATTGAGAATTTATATCCACATGCAACGGCAAATGTAGAGACAAGAGGAGAAGCTGTGTTTGCGGTACAGAATGCAATTGATGGTGTGACAATGAATGTGAGCCATGGAGAATGGCCATATGAGTCGTGGGGAATTAATCGTCAGGATGATGCCAAAATGCGTATTGATTTTGGGAGAGAGGTGGAGGTTAATAGACTGATTCTGTATACTAGAGCTGATTTTCCACATGATAACTGGTGGGAGCAGGTGTCCTTTACCTTTTCTGATGGTAGCAGTCTGGATATGAAGATGGAAAAGAGCTATAAGCCACATGAGATTACTTTTGCGGTAAAGAAGATAACATGGCTGGAAATGCATGATATGAAAAAAGCAGATGACCCATCACCGTTCCCTGCTTTGACACAGATAGAGGTCTATGGAACAGAAAGTACGAAATAGGAGAGTGGCGTTATGGTAAGACCGGAAGGAATGAAGCGAATTTCCAAAGTAGATGCATATTTGAACTGTGCAGAGAACTTTGCTTATCGAAGTACTTGTATTAAGCGAAAATATGGCGCTGTTATTGTGAAAGACGATGCGGTTATATCGACAGGCTATAATGGTTCGCCCAGAGGTTTTGAGAATTGTTGTGATGTTGGAGAGTGTCCGCGAATACGAATGAATCTTCATCAGGGTGAGGGATATGGTATGTGTCGTGCCGTGCATGCTGAGGCAAATGCGCTATTAAATTGTTCCAGAGAGCAGACCATTGGTGCAGATTTGTATCTGGCAGGTATTAATCCGTCCGATTTGTCGGTACATAAGGCAAAGCCTTGCCCGCTTTGTGCCCGAATGATTATTCAGGCAGGAATCCGCAACGTATATCTCCGTCATGGTGAGGGAGAAAATAATTACGAGATGATTCCGGCAGTAGAGCTAGAGTGGTACACAAAAGACGAGATGAAATAATACATTTTATCATTTATCTTTTTTTCATGCTTTTTTAATCCTTGCCACTATGGTATTTTGTAGTTTAATGTGCTAGTATTAGTAAGTTGAAGGTAACTACAGAATACAGAGTGGTTATAAGGAAATCGTATAGGAGGTTAGAACAATGACTAAGATAGATATTTTTTCCGGTTTTTTGGGAGCCGGTAAGACAACCTTGATTAAGAAGCTGCTCAAGGAAGCTATGGATGCTTCTAAGGTAGTGTTAATTGAGAATGAATTTGGTGAAATTGGTATTGACGGAGGCTTTTTAAAGGAAGCCGGCGTTGAGATTAAGGAAATGAATCAGGGTTGTATCTGCTGTTCGTTAGTAGGTGATTTCGGTGCTTCTCTGGCAGAAGTATTAGAGAAGTATCACCCGGAGAGAATCTTAATCGAGCCATCCGGTGTTGGTAAGCTTTCTGATGTTATGAAGGCTGTACAGGATGTGGATTCAGATGTAGAGGTTGCATTGAACAGTGCCGTTGTAGTGGTTGATGCGAATAAGTGTAAAATGTATGCAAAGAATTTCGGTGAGTTTTTCTTAAATCAGATTGAGCATGCAGGAACTATTATCTTGAGCAGAACAGCAGGAATCAGCGAGAGTAAGCTTGCAACTGCTATGGAGATTATTCGTGAGCATAATGAAAAGGCAACGATTATTACAACTCCTTGGGATGAGCTTGATGGAAAGCAGATTTTAGAAACAATTGAGAAGGCTAAGGACTTAGAGGCAGAGCTTATGGCAGAGGTTGCACATCACCACCATCATGAGCATGATGAGCATTGTACATGCGGCTGTCACGACCATGAGCATGAACATCATCATGAGCATCACCATCATCACGAACATGATGAGAACTGTACATGCGGCTGTCACGACCATGAGCATGAACATCATCATGAGCATGAAGACCATGAGCATCATCATCATCACGAGCATGATGAGAACTGTACATGTGGCTGCCATGATCACGAGCATGAACATCATCATGACCATGAAGGACATCATCATCACCATCATGCGGATGAAGTATTTACAAGCTGGGGTATGGAAACACCAACAGCATATACAGCAGCTGAGATTGAGGCTATTCTTAAGAAGCTGGAAGAGGAAGAAACATATGGTATCATTCTTCGTGCGAAGGGTATGGTTCCGGCAGGAGATGGTACTTGGGTGAACTTCGATTATGTACCGGGTGAGAGCAATGTAAGACCAGGTGCAGCAGAGGTAACTGGTAAGATTTGTGTAATCGGTTCTAAGTTACAGGAAGAGAATCTTAAAAAATTATTTGAGAAATAGTTGGAGATAAAATATGAAGCCAGTTTATATTATTAATGGTTTTTTAGAGAGTGGTAAGACGGAATTTATTTCTTTTACCATTTCCCAGCCTTACTTTCAGATACGTGGTAAGACATTGTTAATCGTATGTGAAGAAGGAGAAGTAGAATATGATGCTAAGCTTTTAAAGAAAAGCAGAACGATTATGGAAGTCATTGAGGAAGAGGAAGATTTTACACCGGAGAAGCTGTTAGAGCTGGAAAAGGAGCATAAGCCAGAACGTATCGTTATCGAGTATAATGGTATGTGGAACTGTAAAGATATGAAGCTTCCATGGCATTGGGATGTGGAACAACAGATTACGACCGTTAATGGTGCGACTTTCCAGACCTATTATGCAAATATGAAGTCTCTGGTGGCAGAGCAGGTAAGAAAATCAGAGCTGATTATTTTCAATCGTTGTGATGGACTGAATGACCAACTTGCGAACTTTAAGAGAAATATCAAGGCAGTAAATCCGCAGGCAGAGATTATCTTTGAAGATAAGGATGGAGAGATTAATCAGTTATTAGAAGAGGATTTGCCTTATGACCTGAACCAGCCGGTAATTCCACTTGATAACATGGGATATGGTATCTGGTATCTGGATTCGATGGACAATCTTGGAAGATATCTTGGTAAGACAGTAAAGTTTGTCGGCATGGTATTAAAGCCAAAGGAATTCCCACAGAATTATTTTGTGCCGGGAAGAATGGCAATGACCTGCTGTGCCGACGATATGGCATTTCTTGGATTTGCCTGTGAATATGACAAGGCTAGTGAGCTTACAGAAAAGTCATGGGTAGAGGTTACAGCAACCGTGGACAAGGAATATCGTCCGGAATTCAAGGCAGAAGGTCCGGTACTTCGTGCAGTCAGTGTTACTGCGGCAAAGAAGCCAAAGGATGAGATTATAAGCTTTAATTAATAGAGTGCTTTATAAAAGCCCGAAAATCGATGATTTTCGGGCTTTTTGTATAGAATAAGTATGAGATATTAAAATTCTTTGCTTCCATATTTTTCTTCACAGTATTTGCAACGGTATACTTCCTTGGCTTCATCGGTTAAGACGAAAATATGTGGCAATTCCTGTTCAATGGAAGTGATACAGCGAGGATTCTTACATTTTAAGACATTCTTAATCTCCTTTGGGAGTGAAAGTGGTAATTTCTCAACGATTTCACAATTCTTAATCACATTAACTGTGATATTGTGGTCAATAAAGCCTAAGATATCAAGGTTTAAGGTATTGATGTCACATTCTACCTTTAAGATATCCTTTTTTCCCATCTTTTCACTTTTGGCATTTTTAATAATGGCAACGGTGCAGTCAAGCTTATCTAAGCCAAGATGCTTATAGATACTAAGGCTTTTGCCAGCCTTGATATGGTCTAATACGAAACCTTCTTCAATTTTTCCTACATTTAACATATATAAACCTTGCCTTTCTATTATTCTTCTACGGTAATTTCTAGTAAAGTAAGCAACAGAGCCATTCTGACATAGACACCATACTGAACTTGACGAAAGTAAACCGCTCTTGGGTCATCGTCCACTTCAACAGAAATCTCATTTACGCGTGGCAACGGATGAAGGACAATCATGTCATCCTTAGCAAGAGCCATCTTTTCCTTGTTTAAAATATAGAAATCTTTCAAACGCACATAGTCCTCTTCGTTGAAGAAACGTTCTCTCTGAACTCTTGTCATATAGAGAATATCTAATTCGGACATAACATCCTCTAACGCAGTAACCTCACGGTATGGAATGTCTTTTTCACGGAGCATTTCGATAATATATTCCGGAATCTTTAATTCATCCGGTGAGATGAAGACAAAGTTAATATTGTCATAACGTACTAATGCATTAATCAGCGAATGTACGGTTCTTCCAAATTTTAAGTCACCACATAAGCCAATTGTAAAGTTATTTAAGCGTCCTTTGATGGCACGGATGGTAAGTAAGTCTGTCAAGGTTTGTGTCGGATGCTGATGTCCGCCGTCACCGGCATTAATGACAGGAATGCTTGACTTGGTTGCAGCAACCATAGGGGCACCTTCCTTAGGATGGCGCATAGCACAGATGTCTGCATAGCAGGAAATCATACGAATGGTATCTGATACGCTCTCACCCTTAGCAGCGGAAGAGGAACCAGCATCGGAAAAGCCAAGAACATTTCCACCAAGACTAAGCATAGCGGATTCAAAGCTTAAGCGTGTTCTGGTACTAGGCTCATAGAAGCAGGTTGCCAGCTTCTTACCTGTACAGGCATGTGCATATTTTGCAGGATTGTGTTCAATATCATCGGCAAGCGTAAACAGCTTGTCCAGTTCTTCCACGGTAAAATCCAATGGGCTCATTAAGTGTCTCATAAGAATCCTCCTTTGAATAAAATCGAATGTGCGCAAAAAAAGAAGAGAATATTCTCTTCTTTAAATATTTACATTATAAAAATCAAAATGTCTGACAATGGAAAAAGAAATAAAAGTATCATGCTGTCTGAAATGGTTACTATGTAATTTATTCACATTACCAATGGATACAGCCATGACGGAATCTCCTTTTCTATCAGTTCAATATACTTTTTTAATCATAGCATATCAGGAGAAGGGTTTCAATGCTTATTTTTTTGTTTGAGTAATGAAAAAATGTTATTGGAGCGGATTGAACAATAAAAAGATGACAATAAGTGTGAATTAGTGGTATGATATAAATAAACAGAAAATAAATAGAGGATTCTGAAAATAAGAGGGGAGAACTAGGTGAAAATAGTAAGAGGATTTTTATGCTTATGTATTCTTTGCATTGTATTTGGGGGGCATGTACAGGCACAGGATGTGGAACTGACTGAGCCGGAAATTGTAGATACAACAGATCATATTTATACGTTTATGGAGATGGAATGTGATCTGGTTGAACTTAAAGCACGTTATGATGATTATATATTATGCATGCCAATAGGGACATCTCTAGATTCTAGAACGATATGGGAAGTTATTATCGGGAATCCACAAGCTCCTAAGGCAATTTTTATCGAGGCAGCAGTGCATGGACGTGAATGGATGAATTCGTGGATGCTTATGAAGCAGATAGAGGAGCTTATGCAGAATTGGGAAACACCGATTGCAGAAGGTGTTGAACTTGGCGATATTTTTGAGCAATGTGCAGTTTATATTATTCCTATGGTAAATCCGGATGGAGTAACCATAAGCCAATGTGGTATAGAGGCGATTAAGAATGAAGCGCTTAGGGCAAATTTATACAAAATGGAAGGGGCAGCCAATCCTGCAAGATGGAAAGCAAATGCGGGAGGTGTGGATATTAATCGAAATTTTATGGTGGGGTGGGGAAATAGAAATCCGAAATTTTTTCCAGCATCTCAATCCTATGTCGGACTATTTCCCTTTTCTGAGCCAGAGACTATGGCTATAGCAACAGCTTTTACACAACGGAAGTATGATATTTCGGTTTCTTATCATTCTATGGAAGGTGCAATATACTGGAATATCGGACAAATTGGTGAGCTTTTGGATAAAACAGCAGCACTAGCGATAGAGGTAAGCCAGATTACCGGATATTCCTTTGGAGAGCAGTCCGTTATGAATGGGTTGGATTATAACTGGATGATGATAGACCAGAATACGCCGACAGTTTTAATCGAAACAGGAACGGTTGCCTGTCCGCTACCGTACTCCCAGTGGCAGGAAATCTGGATTCGAAATAAAGATTTGATAAAACATTTAGCATTGATTTATGTGACAAAATAACATTGAGAGATATGGTTGACTATAAATTTTACTTCTTTTATAATCGTAGAAAAAGGAGGTATTGAAGATGGAATTCAGAGAGCGTAAGAGATGGGTGTTTTTGGGTCTTCCGTTTACCTTTACCGTTTATACAGTTAAGGAAAATGGCATTACGATTAATGCAGGCTTTTTAAATAAACAGGAAGAGGATTGCTATATGTATAAGGTGCAGGATGTAACCTTGAAGACTTCTCTTTTTGAGAGAATGTTCGGGTTAGGAACCATTGTATGTCATACAGGCGATACCACGAATCCACAGCTTATATTAGAGCATATTAAAAATGCAAAGGCAATCAAGGAATTTATATGGGAACAGTCAGAGATTGCAAGAAGAAAGCGCCGTACTATGAATGTGCAGGATATTAGCGCAGAGGATATGGAAGAAATAGATAATATGTAGATGATAAGTAGGACTTCAGTTTGGGTCCTACTTATTTTTTCTTTTTCTGGTTAAAAGCTTTTCAAACAGCAATCCGGTCAGAAACCAGTAAGGGAGGAAATCAAGTCTGATTACTTCTTGAATATGCCATTTGGTGTGTCCATAATTCCATGGACAAAGGTTTCGTTTTGTTAACAGACGTCCGCTGATATATTCTCCTGTGAAGATACAGGAAGCATAGAGAAAGCCACGAAGCCATATCGGAAGCTGGCGCAACAGATAGAATATGGGCTTTAAGACAGCTATACTTCCATATATGGGAAACATCCAGATAGAGGTATTTCCTTTTAAGGACATTTCTCGTTTTCGGAAGGAGTGAAACGCTGTAAAAACGATTTCCAGACACCATCCGGTGATTCCACACCGGACGAAGTCAGAAAGAAAGTGGTAAATTGGTAAATGGGTAATTAAATGATAAAGTAAATGTTTCATGTTCCTAGTATTACCGTAAAATTCGGTTTTATACAAAAAAAGACAGGATCTTAAAATCCTGTCAATTTTGCAGCATCAAAGGTACTAACGGAAACTATACCGTTTACCGGAGTCTTGTATACGGGCCTTTCTGCACCGTATTTTTGAAAATAAACATATTCGGAAGTGGTATTGATATTGCAGTATGCGCCATCAGCAATAATCTCTGAGAATGCGCCGTCCTTGGAAATGCGCTTGAACTGCGGCGTATCACCGGCAGTTTGATAATAAATATATAAGTCGGAAACATTATATGTATCAGTACGTTCGTTTGTAAGAACGGTTTTTGCACCAGTTGACATATCATAGCTGACTAAGGCGTAATCATTGTGTATATCGATGTAATAAACAATGGTGCCGTCTACAACAGGCATATATACATCTTCCATTAGAATATCGACTGCGTTTTGGCTTCCTAAAGGGAGCTGCATCAGATGAGCATTATCTACCGTATTGTTAAAATATAGAGCGGAGTTGTTAACACATGCGGGAGTTACTTTATAATTCAGAAGAACCTCAGCATTTTCCCCATCGATATCTATTTTTTTGAGAGAGACACCTTCTGACTGTTTGGCCGTATTATAATAAATAGAGTTATCGGCAAGTGCGATAGTTTCACATAATACACGGTCAAGGCATTCGATTTTGCCTGGATTTTCTTTCTCTGCACGATAAACACCGGTGGTGCTAATCATGTAGCCAAAGCCTTCGCCTGAACCAGAACCCTTTTGATAGAAGTAGAAGTATTTTCCTGCTGCATTAATAGAACCGGTTTCTGTTTCAATTAGTTTTTCCATTTCGGATTCATCAGGACGCATGCGATAGAGCGCATAGCTGTCATATGGATTGGAAAAGTAAACATACCCATCATCTTCACAGAAAAGACCTCCATTATAGAGATTTCCGGCAGTGTTTCCAATAGTGCCGACTGGATTCTTAACGATGCGATTATTAAAATGTACTACAATTCCTGTGCCGACAAAGGCAAGGATAATACAAATGATAGAAATTGCTGTTATAATCTTTCTTTTCATACATAATTCCCCCTATATTCAATATTATAAAGAATTCTTTTCCAAAAGAAAAGAGGGCTTATATATTTTTACAAAGAAGAATTGGTGTGCTATACTAAAAGGAAATACTTTAGGTTACTGGAACGGAGTAAACAGTAACTACTTTTAGGAAAGACGAGGATAGAAAATGGACTTACTGGAATTAAGAAATGAGCTGGATGGAATTGACCGAAATATTGTAGAGCTATATGAGAAGAGAATGGCGGTCTGCGAACAGGTAGCTGCTTATAAGATAGAGACAGGAAAGAGAGTATTTGATAAGGAACGTGAACAGCAGAAGCTGAAAGCTGTGAGCTCGATGACACACAATGAATTCAATGCATATGGAGTAACAGAGCTTTTTGAGCAGATTATGTCTATGAGCAGAAAGCTTCAGTATCGTCTGCTTGCGGAAAATGACAGAGGTGGTAAGCTGGCATTTTTGGAGATGCCTGAGATTGACAAGAAGAAGTGCAGAGTTGTTTTTCAGGGCGCAGAGGGAGCATATTCGCAGGCAGCAATGAATCAGTATTTTGGAGAAGAGGTAAACTGCTTCAATGTAGATACATTTCGTGATGCGATGCTTGCCATTGATGAGGGAAGTGCTGATTTTGCAGTTCTTCCAATCGAGAATTCCACAGCAGGTATTATCAGTGAGGTCTATGACTTATTAGTAGAATTTGAGAATTATATTGTAGGAGAGCAGATTATTCCGATAGAGCACTGTCTGCTTGCTTGTGAGGGGGCAAAAATAGAAGATATTAAAACGGTGTATTCCCATCCGCAGTCACTCATGCAGAGCAGTGACTATCTGCGTGAATCAGGCTGGCAACAGATTAGTATGAAGAATAATGCCTTTGCAGCACAGAAGGTTGCAGAGGAGAAGAATATCACACAGGCAGCCATTGCCAGTGAATACGCAGCCAAGGTATATGGATTACAGATTTTGAAAAAGGGCGTAAATGACTTAAAAGAGAATTCTACACGCTTTATTATCGTTACGAATCAGAAGGTATTTTTACCAGAAGCGAAGAAAATCAGTCTTTGTTTTGAGATAAATCATGAAAGTGGTGCGCTTTATCATGCACTTTCTCATTTAATCTATAACGGGTTAAATATGACTAAGATTGAGAGTAGACCGTTAACCGGAAGAAACTGGGAGTATCGTTTCTTTGTGGATTTTGAGGGAAATATGCAGGACAGCGCTGTAAAAAATGCGCTTAGAGGTCTTCGTGAAGAAACCAGAAACATGAAGATACTTGGAAATTACTAAGATAAAGAAAAAGAGAAAGGTCGTGTTTTACTAGTGAAGGAAAAGGAATTGATTGTCTATCGTAAGCTTAAGGAGGATAAGCTGCTTCGTGATATGGCATGGCTTATGGAGCATTACAAGGATGATTACTTTAATTTAGAGGATAGAGAAGAGTTATTCTATGAATGTATACATAATATCTTAGAAAAGGCAGCGCATCATGGATTTTATGGAAATCTTTGGCACTGCTACCTTGCCAATCTCTTAGTAAATGATGAAAACTCTTATAGTCTTGCCTGTGAGATTAAGGGTGAGCCTGGTGGAACGCTGAGTGATGTAGCATTTCATGATTTTGCAATTATTAAGGAATTCTTAGACTATGATTTTTCCGGTATGGAAGAGACTTTTGGTAAGGATGTACTGACTTTCATTAGAGATTTTGAAGGAAATAAGGAAAAGAGTCATGTCTATAACAGAAGAATACGTGATTGTATCTGTGAAGTGGCAAGAGGAATTGGAACTGCGGATTCGGTAGAAGATATAAAGAAGATTATTACCGAATTCTACGCGGCATATGGTGTAGGTAAGTTTGGATTAAATAAGTCTTTTAGAATCTCCCATCCCGAAGGAAAAGAGATGGAAGTTAAGGCAATTAAGAATATTGATCATGTAAAGCTGGAGGATTTGGTTGGGTATGAGATTCCAAAGCAGAAGCTGATTGCAAATACAGAGGCTTTTGTGCAGGGAAAGCCAGCCAATAACTGTCTGTTGTTTGGTGATGCGGGAACCGGTAAGTCATCCAGCATCAAGGGAATCATTAATAAATATTACGATCAGGGACTTCGTATGATTGAGGTGTATAAGCATCAGTTTCAGGATCTAAATGATGTGATTGCCCAGATTAAGAATAGAAACTATAAGTTTATTATCTACATGGATGATTTGAGTTTTGAAGAATTTGAAATCGAATATAAGTATTTGAAAGCTATTATTGAAGGTGGTTTAGAGGTAAAACCTGACAACGTGTTAATCTATGCGACCTCCAATAGAAGACATCTGGTAAGAGAGAAGTATTCAGATAAGGAAGAAAGAAGAGATGATTTACATTCTTCTGATACGGTACAGGAGAAGCTGTCACTGGTTGCGAGATTTGGAGTGTCTATTTTCTTCTGTGCACCGGATAAGAAGGAATTCCAGAATATCGTTAAGGTTCTGGCAGAGAGAAATGATATTCATATGGCAGAGGATGAGTTGTTATTAGAGGCTAATAAGTGGGAGCTTGCCCATGGCGGATTGTCAGGTAGAACCGCACAACAGTTTATTGACTACCTATTAGGGAAGGGCTAAGCGAAGATAATAAAGGGGTGATGACATGGCATATAAGACATTTGCGGCAATTGATGTTGGTTCTTATGAGCTGGCAATGAAGGTATTTGAGATTTCATCCAAGAATGGAATTAGAGAGATTGATTACATCAGACACAGAATCGAATTGGGGACCGATTCTTATCTGACGGGTAAGCTTACAAATGAACGTATGGATGAGCTGTGCCGAATCTTACGAGAGTATACGGATATTATGAAGGCATACAGGGTAGAGGATTATAAGGCCTATGGAACAAGTGCAATCCGCGAAACGAAGAATGCACTGATTTTGTTAGACCAGATTCATGCACGTACGGGTATTCGTATTGAAGTATTGAGTAATTCGGAACAGAGATTTTTGGATTATAAATCGGTTGCATCCAAGGGATTGGCATTTCAGAAGGTTATTGAAAAGGGAACTGCTTTCATTGATATTGGAGGAGGCAGTATGCAGGTGTCTCTTTTTGATAAGGACAGTCTCGTGACGACGCAGAATATTCGCCCGGGTGTTTTGCGAATGAGAGAAGAGTTGGGAAGGTTGTCATATCGTACTTATCAGTTAGAGGAGCTGGTAGATGAGTTGATTGGTGACAGTATTCGCAGCTTCCGCGATAATTTTGTTGGTAATCGTGAGATTAAAAATATCATTTTAGTAGATGATTATGTGTCATTGATTTTGCAGAAAGGAATTTTGGAATCTGGTAAAAAGGGACAGGTGGATGCAGAGGTATTTCTGGATTTCGTAGGTGATTTAAAACAGAAAAAATCACAGGAAATTGCAAGTGTTTTGGGAATACCAGAGGAGAATACTTCCCTTGTATATCTGTCTGCATTGATGCTTCGTAATATGATAAGAACCTTAGGAGTTGAGATGATATGGGCTCCGGGTGTATCGCTTTGTGATGGTATGGCATATGAATATGCAGAAAAGAACAGGCTTTTGACCGTTACTCATAATTTTGAACAGGATATTCTTGCCTGTGCATGGGATATAAACAGAAGATATCAGTGTGATGAACGTAAGGCACAGGAGAGAGCAATGATTGCATTGAATCTGTTTGATCATATGAAAAAGGCACATGGACTTTCCAAACGCGATAGACTATTATTACAGCTTGCAGCTATCCTAAGTGAATGTGGTAAGTATATCAGTCTTACCAGTGTTGGAGACAGCTCTTATAATATTGTTATGGCAACAGAAATGATAGGTTTATCTCATTTGGAGAGAGAAATTGTTGCTAATGTTGTAAAATATGTAAGAGTGCCATTTGAATATTATGATATATTAGGCAGAACCACGACCTTGGATAAAGGCTCTTATCTGAAGATTGCCAAGCTGACAGCCATGCTTCGTCTGGTAAATGCACTGGATATCAGCCATAAACAGAAGTTTGAGCATGTTAAGGTAGTATGGAAGGAAGATATCGTAACCATAACAGTGGAAACGAATTCTGATATGACTTTGGAGCTTGGATTCTTTGAGCAGAAGGCTGGCTTTTTTGAAGAGGTATTTAATATTAAGCCGGTTATCAGACAGAAGAAGAGTAATATATAAAAGGGGGAAGAAATCAAATGAAGGTAGATTACAGTAAATCAGAATATTATTATAATCGTGAGCTTAGCTGGGTTGCTTTTAATCATCGCATTTTAGGGGAAGCAAGAGATAAGACGATTCCTCTTTTTGAGCGTTTGAAATTTTTAAGCATTACGGCATCGAATCTGGATGAATTTTTCATGGTACGAGTGGCATCTTTGAAGGATATGGTAAATGCTGAATATACAAAGAAGGATATTGCAGGCATGACACCAATAGAGCAGCTAGAAGCGGTAAATCAGGCTACTCACGAATTGGTAAATATGCAGTATTCCACATATAACCGTTCTTTGCTTCCACTTTTGTCCCAGAATGGCTTGAAGATTATTGAGAAGCATGAGGAGCTGGAAGAGGCAGATAAACAGTTTGTAGACCGCTATTTTCAGGATAATGTCTATCCGGTATTAACGCCGATGGCAGTGGATTCCTCCAGACCTTTTCCACTGATTCGTAATAAGTCACTGAATCTTGGGGCGTTGGTTTCCAGAAAGGAAGAAGGTAAGGGAGGATTAAAAAAGCATTTATTTCATAAAAAATCAAATGCCAACAAGGAATTGGAATTTGCAACCGTTCAGGTACCAAGCGTGATTCCAAGAATTGTACAGCTTCCAGAGGATAAGGATGGAACAAAGAGAGTCATTCTCTTAGAGCAGATTATCGAGAGAAATATGGATAAGCTGTTTCTGAATTATAATATTGAATGTGTGTATCCGTTTCGAATTATGAGAAATGCTGACCTTTCTATTGAGGAAGATGATGCGGCTGACTTGCTAAAAGAAATCGAGAAGCAGCTGAAAAAGAGACAATGGGGACAGGCAATTCGATTAGAGGTAGAGGATGGCATCGACAAGAAACTATTAGCAATTATTCAAAAAGAGCTGGAGATAGAAGAGAAGGATATCTATGATATTCAGGGTCCGTTAGACCTTACCTTTTTAATGAAAATGTACGGTCTTGAAGGATTTGAACATTTGAAGAATAAGCCGTATACGCCACAGCCGGTGGCTAATCTTGCTCAGGGAGCCAATATCTTTGAGGAGATTAGCAAGAGAGATATTTTGTTACATCACCCATATGAGGTATTCACTCCAGTGGTTGATTTTATTAAGCAGGCTTCGCGCGACCCGCAGGTTCTTGCAATTAAGCAGACTTTATACCGTGTCAGTGGTAATTCGCCAATTATTGCAGCACTTGCACAGGCGGCAGAGAATGGTAAACAGGTAACGGTTCTTGTAGAATTGAAGGCACGCTTTGATGAAGAAAATAATATTGTATGGGCAAAGAAGCTGGAACAGGCAGGCTGCCATGTTATTTATGGACTTGTAGGTCTGAAAACGCACTGCAAGATTACACTTGTGGTTAGAAAAGAAGAAGAGGGTATAAGACGTTATGTTCATCTTGGAACAGGTAATTATAATGACCAGACAGCGAAATTATACACAGACCTTGGCCTTTTGACCTGTAATGAAGCAATCGGAGAGGATGCAACAGCGGTATTTAATATGCTGTCAGGATATTCTGAGCCGCTTGGTTGGAATCATCTTGCAGTAGCACCAATCTGGTTAAAAGAGAAGTTCCTCTATCTGATTAACAGGGAAAAGGAAAATGCAAAGCAGAATCGTCCTGCAAGAATCGTAGCAAAGATGAATTCCTTATGTGACCCTGATGTAATCAAGGCATTGTATGAGGCGGCAGCAGCTGGTGTTAAGATTGAACTTATTGTACGAGGAATCTGTTGTTTGAAGACTGGGGTTGAGGGAACGAATGACAATATTTCCGTACGTTCTATTGTGGGTAATTTCTTAGAGCATGCTAGAATCTTCTATTTTGAAAATGCAGGAAAATCAGAGCTGTACATGGGTAGTGCAGACTGGATGCCAAGAAATCTGGAGCGAAGAGTTGAGATTTTGTTCCCGATATTGAATCCGGAATTACAGGAGAAGGTATGGCATGTCTTAGATGTACAATTAAGAGATACAATGAAGGCTCAGATATTGCAACCTGACGGAACTTATGATAAGGTTGACAGGAGAGGCAAAGACCAGTACATAGCGCAGGAAGAATTCTGCAAGGAATATGTGCAGGCGGTAGCAGCTCAGGAGAAGGAAGAGAAGCAGTCAAGAACTTTTATTCCTGAGACTCATATAGAAAGTGTTTAGGTTATTTAGTATGGTTAGAGTTATTTTGGCTTCCGGTTCACCAAGAAGAAAAGAGCTTTTAGAGCAGGTAGGTGTTTCATTTGAAATCTCAGTGGCAGATGGTGAAGAAATCATTACCAGAAAGCTTCCATGGGAAATTGTGGAGGAATTATCACTGCAAAAGGCAACAGAGGTGGCAAAGCGCTACGAAGTGGAAACGGGAGTGGCAGAACAGACTGTAGTCATAGGAGCAGATACGATTGTTGCCTATGGAGAAGAAATCATGGGCAAGCCAAAGAGTGAAGAAATGGCAAAGGAAATGCTTCGCAAGCTGCAGGATGGTTCACATCAGGTGTACACGGGTGTGACTCTTATTATCATGACAGCAGAGGGAAGACAGGTTGTAACCTTTCATGAAAAAACAGATGTCGTGATGTATCCGATGTCAGAAGCACAGATAGAGGCATATGTAGCAACAAAGGAACCAATGGATAAAGCAGGTAGTTATGCGATCCAGGGCAAGTGCGCTGCATATGTAAAGGGAATCTGTGGTGATTATAATAATGTGGTAGGTTTACCGGTTGCAAAATTAATGCAGGAGCTTTTTAAGCTCGGAATAATGTTATAGGAAAGGATAGGGATTAGTCTATGCATGAATATGATGAAGCAGTATTAAAGTGTTTTGTGAAGAATCAGTTACAATTGTTACCGGAGAAGGTGGCTGACAACATTGATGAAGCAGAGGCATTTTTAGAGGAATGTATGGCAGTAGTTGTGGATTCTCTCGATGAAGTATGGGAGTACTTCGATGAGGAAGGTATTGATCTGGAAGGTCAGGACAAGGAAGCTATTGCAGAGGCTCCAGAGGTATTTGATATCGGAGATGGAAGATATCTGATCGTGGAGAGCTAAAAATTATAGAACAGGATAAGGGTAAGGTTAAGTGGAAAGAGAATCAAATGTAACAGTATGGCAGCTTGGATTATTTGACGGCTTTGACAAAGACGTTATGGTAATGCAGCGTGACGAAGAAGAAGTATTTGATGGTGCGATTCATGTATTTTTTGAGAAGGAATATTATGACGCTTATGTAAGCAAGGCAAAAAAGTATAGCGAGCACCGCTATGCATATCATGAGGATAAGCTTGGAGAGGTCATTTATCAGATTTTTGATGAAGAGATTCCGGAAATGGTATTTCATGTAACAACACAGCCGGATGTATCTAAGAGCACGCTGTGCGAAGAGAAGTATATTTCTGTAGAAGATTTGATGGGACTTCATGATGTAGTAGAGAATTATCACTATATGTATACAGCTTCCATCGAAAGAATGTCTAAGGAGGAAGCAGTAGCAAAGCTTTGGACAAAGAATGTTTTCATTATAGGAAATCTTCCTGACTTTAGAAAGGTGAATACGGAGGAGAAGCAGACAATCGAGCTTATGACCATGAAGCGCAAGGCAGATGGAAGTGCGCCTTCAGCAGACGATTTTGATTATGAGTCTTTGAAGGTATTCTTAACAGCCGGAAGTGCTATGCGTTTTAATCCGGATAAGAAGCCGATTAATCGTTATAAGCTGTCTTTATTGTCACAGTTTGTTAAGGGACGTTTTCAGGTAGTAATAGAGCCACATCGTAATTATTATCTGGAGTTCGATCCGGCAACGATTGATATTTCAGAGCATTATCAGCCAATTTCATGGAATGAGGAGAAGGTTAAGGAGAGAATCAAATCATACCTTGATATGGAAGAGGTATTTATTCTTTTGGCTCCAAATCTTAGTGATTATAGAAGCTGTAAGGGAATCCCATTATTTGTAAGACCGGATGCGGGTAATGTGATGATGTATCTGTTTGAAAAGTATACAGATGCCATGAATTATTGTCTGTTAAATCCTGCAATTCTTCCAGTATTAGATGGTACATATCCAATCGGTGTTCTGAATAAAAATGATAAGATGACGAGTCTGAAAACAGTGCTTGCCATTGCAGCCAATATGGGTGTAACTGGAATTAATCTGGATATGGAAACAGAAAATGCAATTGGAAGTAAGATGCCATTCTTTGTAGAGTCTGCGCAGATGGAAACAGAGCTTGAAAAGATTTTTACACCAGAGGAATGTGCAAGAGTAAAGGTTGAAAAGGATGGAAATATAGGATTCCGTTTTGAACCGATTTCATTTGCAGATACTAGAAATATATATAATGTCAGTGAGGAAAGACAAGCAGAACTAAAGAAGCACTTGGATACTGATAATGATATGGGTGTAGCATATATGGCTGGCTGTACTTTGCCGGAAATGCTTGTAATGCTTCGTGAGGCAGGACAGCGTTTCGACGCAGCAAGAAATGAGCAGAAGCAGGAAGAGATCAAGAAGTATAACGTATTGATGAACCTGATGACCATTCCATTAACAGAAGAGCTTTGTGAGAAGCCTTATGTATATACGTTACGTGGTGAGGATGGAGAGTTCACACTTCGTAATAACATTGGCTATCTTATCGTTACCAACCGTTTTGAAAGCGGTAGAAACGGTGAAGGCAGACTGATGCCGGTAAGCGTTGCGAATGAACAGTTCATGTCTAAGCTGTTAGAAGCAAGCAAGGTGGTTGCAATTACGGATGGACCGGGACTTCTTGCATTAGCAGATGTTCGTCTTATGATAGAGGTTGCTAAGCAGAAGAAAAAGAATGAGCCGTTAAAAGAAGAGTTAATGATTTATCTGACTCAGGGCTTGAATCTTTCTTATCAGAAAGCGCTATACTATTATAGAAGATTAAAGACAGATAACAGTATCTTCGTAGAATTTACTTCCTGTGTACGTAACGGAGAGTATTCTTCTGTAGGTATGGTTACGGTAGAAGGCTATACAGCAAAGAAGCTTGCGGATGAAAAGGGATTAAATCCTTTACAGGCATACGATATGCTGTTACAGCTGAAAGAGAATCCAAAGGCGCTTAAGGAGAATAAGGCTGTTGAAATGGAGACCAAAACGGCTGAAGTTTCCGCAGAAAAGAAGTCCTTCTTTGGAAGATTGTTTAAGAAATAAGCAAAAAGGGGCTGTGAAAAAAGCACTCAGCGCAAAAGCAGTCCCTAGCTAATAATCGAGATAGATATCTTGGATGTTCAAGATACCTATCTCTTTTTTAGAAAGGTGCCTTTTTACATCATATATAAGATACTGAAACATTA
>JAFSGY010000003.1 GCA_017440575.1 Lachnospiraceae bacterium
ATAAAAATGTTGTGGTTAATGTCAGTCATTTTGATGTTTTGGGTGATAAACCTCTTGATGGATGCATTATCCGAAGCTCAGACAATGAGGGCGAATATGTAGTTGGCTGTAGAATGCCGGCAGATAATAACGCCATTAAGGAATATGTAAGTCAAAATTATTGCGAATAGTATAAAATTCCTCTGTTTACAGATACTAGAATCATAACACTAGAATTTGTAAATGGAGGATTTTTTTGTCTTAGATAGAAGTCCTGCATGAAAGGAGAACTTATGAAAGCAACAGGTATAGTCAGACGTATCGACGATTTAGGGCGTGTTGTTATCCCGAAGGAAATACGTAGAACATTGAGAATTCGTGAAAGCGATCCCTTAGAGATATTTACAGATCATGAGGGTGCAATTATTTTAAAAAAATATTCACCGATTGGTGAGATGGGAATCTTTGCAAAACAATATGCAGAGAGTCTTTCTCAAGTATCAGGGCATATTGCACTCATTGCAGACAGGGATCAGATTATTGCATCAGCAGGAAGTAATAATAAACAGTTCTTTGGTAAGAGTATTAGTAAAGAATTAGAAGAAAAAATGAATGCAAGAGAGATTGTGAATGCATCGAAGGGAGATCGTAAGTGTATTCCGGTAACTCGTGAAGAGACAGAGGAATTCCAGCATCAGGTTATTATTCCAATTATTACACAGGGAGATATCATAGGTGCAGTTATCCTGTTGTCCTTAGAAGCTGGTAATCCAATGAATGAGGTAGAGCTAAAGCTAGCACAGTCAGCGGCAGATTTTCTTGGAAAACAGATAGAGCAGTAAGAAAAGGAAAACACCGGTATGTCGAATTGGAGAGGACATACCGGTGTTTTTGTAATACATATAGTTGAAAACTAGAATTACCTAAGCTACATAAAAATACATAAAGATAAAGTGACAGATGCTACCGCCCATAACAAATAAGTGAAAGATTTCATGGGAGCCAAAGTTCTTATGAATGGAATTAAAAAGCGGGAGCTTTAGGGCATAGATTACACCGCCAATCGTGTAGATAATTCCGCCTGCAAGCAGCCATGCAAAGGCAGCATGAGGGAGTGTGTCCCACAGGGTTCCAAAAACCAATACACAAGTCCAGCCCATTGCAATATAAATTGCAGAGGAAAACCACTTAGGGCATGTAATCCAGAATGCCTTTATGGTCATACCGGCTATGGCGATTCCCCAGACAAGAGCAAGAAGAGTATAGCCCAGTTTTCCCCCAAGAACAATAAGACAGACAGGAGTATAAGAGCCTGCGATTAAGACAAAAATCATCATATGGTCAATCTTACGAAAAATCTTTAGTACTTTATCCGAAACAGCCACACTGTGGTAAGCGGTACTGGCACCATAGAGTAAAATCATACTTGCTGAAAAAATAATCATTGCCATAGCAGCAAGTGGAGAAGAATCCCAAGCTTTGACAATAAGTGGTGAAGCTGCAATGACTGCTAAAAGCCACGCAATAAAATGTGTAATAGCACTACCTGGTTCTCTAATTGTTACCTGCATATAAAAAGCCTCCTTAAGACGATAAAACACAACATGTAGTTTTTAAAACTATGTTTAATATGTTTTAATACTACGATATATTATTCCGAGTGTCAATAGAATTATACAAAATAAAGAATGAATGTAGCGCACAAAAAAACATGCCCGTGTGAGCATGCTTTTAATCTTCTTCAATGACCTGAATTTCTAGATAATCGAAGTCAATGGATTCTATAAAGTTGTCTGCAGTAAATCTTGCTTTATCATGTTTTTTAAAATCAGCAATCGTAGAATCAAGCCAGATAGGTTTTCCGAGGTCGAATTGATAACAAATCTCTTCAATTGCACGAAATACCTTATGTGTTCTCGTATCGTCTGATTCATCACAGATGACAGTGTCCTGTAGCATGTGATTATCTTGAAACGTTCTTGCCCATAAGCGGAACATACAATCCTCCTTGTTTTGCGAAGCAAAATGCGACTGCCAATGCAGGAGCAGAGGATTTTACTCCTTGTTTTGCGAAGCAAAATGCGACTGCCAATGCAGGAGCAGAGGATTTTACTCCTTGAAATGCTTTATTCAGTATAACATAAAATGAAAAAGATGAACATATATTTATTTAATGTGTTGTTGTAAACGGAGTAAACAGTATCAAAAACTGAAAAAAACATAAAATCTGCTTGTTTTATGCACATTCATGAGGAAGTATGGTATGATAATAAAGGTAGAGAAGAACGGCTTATTGCTGTGTGAAAAAAGAATGAGGATAGAGATGGAATATAGAGTAAATAGAAACTCAGAAGTAGACAGTTGGAAGGAAGTTATGCTTGTGTATCAGTCGGCATTGAAAGAGATTGGAACCAAGCTTGAAATTCTAAACGATGAATTTCAGCATGTACATAGATATAATCCGATTGAGCATATCAAGTCAAGACTGAAAACTTCAGAGAGTATCGTGAAAAAGCTTAAAAGAGATGGTTATGAATCGACCATTGAAAATATGGTAAAGTATGTAAATGATATTGCAGGTATACGTATTATTTGCTCTTTTACAACGGATATCTATCGCATTGCAGAGATGATTGGAAGCCAAAGTGACATTAAGGTATTGTCAGTAAAGGATTACATTCAGAATCCCAAGGCAAGTGGTTATAAGAGCTATCATATGATAGTGTCGATTCCTATTTACCTGTCAGATAGAATTATTGATGCAAAGGTAGAGATTCAGATTAGAACAGTTGCCATGGATTTCTGGGCAAGTTTAGAGCATAAGATTTATTATAAATTTGAAGGAAATGCGCCGGAGCATATTACAGAAGAATTGTTTGCCTGTGCGCAGATGGTGTCAGCATTAGATGCAAAGATGCTGTCGTTGAATGAAGAGATTCAGGCAATTGAAAGGGAAAATGGGAAAGATATGTCATAAAAAGCCTTAAAAATGAGGAGTGCCCCGATACCTTTCGGCATCGAGGCTATTATGAAAAAATTTATCTATGTGTAATGAAAACATTACGTTGTTCCCTTAACTATGAGTAAATATTACTATAAAAAAATGAACAAAATGTGAACAAATTGTGATATTATTGTTAATATCACAATTTTTATTAAAAAACAACATAGATATATGTAAAAAATGCACAATAATATATTTGGTTGTAAGTGCAACTAATTAATGTTAAAATGTAACTATTCAGGTAGGTTGAAGCATTTTGCACAAAGGAGTATAAATATGGATAACTTTATGGATAAGCTCGCGCAGAAGTTCAATGCGCAGGAAGTGATTAAGGCAAATTCACAGGCAGAAGCAGCTGAGATGAAGAAGCTTCAGCTTCAGGTTGCAGAATATGAGAAGATTTTACAGGAGATGAGAAAGCTTAATTATAAGAATTCAGAGCTTTCCGATAAAATAGATGGATTGGTTGGTGAGAATGCCAATAAGATTCAGGGCTTACAGGAAGAAGAAACAAAGCTGCTTTCTATATTAAGAAATCTGACCGATGAGCAAACAAGAATGCGTGAGGAAGAGTTTGCAAAAAAGGAAGCTGAGCGTGCTGAGGAAACGAAAAGGACAGAGGAACAGAAACAGCAGTTGGTAGAGTTGGAGGAACGCTTCAAACAGTCTAATGATTTTGTGCATAAGGAAAATGTTAAGGTTTATCGAAATGTGCAGGCAGTTATAGTCGATGAACTGAAGAATCAGACAGAGGCTCTGATGCAGGAGAATCAGAAGCTTGCCAAGAAATGGAACATAGTATTGGTGTTTAGTATTCTGGCAATGGTATTCTCAGCGGCTGGTATTGCGTTGCAGATTCTATCTGCTCTTGGTATTCTACCGTTTTAGAATGGAGTGATAGAAATGGCAAAAATATCATTTAAACCAGGAAATATGTTATACCCACTTCCAGTGGTCATGGTAAGTGTTGCAGACAAGGAAGGAAACTCCGACATTGTAACAGTAGCCTGGGCTGGTACGATTTGTACGAATCCTCCTATGGTCAGTATTTCTGTCAGACCAGAGCGTTTTTCGCATCATATGCTTATGGAAACAGGAGAATTTGTTATAAATCTAACTACGAAGGAGCTGGTATATGCTACCGATTATTGTGGCGTAAAGAGCGGCAGGGATGTAGATAAGTGGAAGGAAATGAACCTGACTCCAGTTATGGGCAATGTGGTAAAGGTGCCTTGCATCGCAGAGAGTCCGGTCAATATAGAGTGTAAGGTTGTTAAGGTAGAAAAGCTTGGTTCACATGATATGTTTACAGCAGAGGTTGTAGCAGTTCAGGTGGATGATGCCTATATGGATGAGAAGAATAGCTTTCATCTGTCACAGGCGAACCCGATTGTATATTCACATGGTGAGTACTATCTGCTTGGGGAAAAGCTTGGCAGATTCGGATATAGCATTCAGAAGAAGACAAAGCCCAAAAAGAAATCCTCTAAATATAGAAAAAATGCTTAACGAGATATGAAACAGTAAGTGTATAATATATAGTAGAAAACCGTAATCCTTTCTTATGGAGTGCAAGAAAGGATTACGGTTTTTTTGTGTTTGTATGGGGAGAAGACTGTAGTAAAGTACCACGAACGATTGCATCTTTTCCATATTTTTGGCGTATAGAATCAATTGCCTGATCGAGCTTCTTATTGCGTTCATTTTGAGGCTTGGTTGCCTGATAAGAAAAGAGGTCAAGCTGAACGGGAGCAGACTCTTCCTTGAGCTTGGTAGCACGCACTCCCAGCAGTCTGACAGGACTTCCATCCCATAACTCCTGCAAGAGCGCCATACTGGATTCATAGATGGTGCTAGTTGTATTATTCGGCGCGGGAAGTGCCATCTGGTGAGAACAGGAATGGAAATCAGCATATTTAATTTCAACAGTAATTGTACCAGCGTTGGACTGGATTGACCGAAGTCGCTTGGAAACAGATTCGGAAAGACTAAGGATGATGGGTTTCATTTCTTCTATATTT
Source organism: Lachnospiraceae bacterium (assembly GCA_017440575.1). Lineage (GTDB taxonomy): Bacteria > Bacillota > Clostridia > Lachnospirales > Lachnospiraceae > COE1. The sequence continues at coordinate 5,005 of JAFSGY010000003.1, forward strand.
ACTGCATCCTTTGACATGGTCGTAGAATTCCCGATTCCCTTAGCGGGAGCAGGGGCTGGACATATGCCGGAGGAATCGATTCCGTTTGCATATTCCCAAAGGAGTTGTCCGTGACTCTTCAAATGATATAGGAGCAGATTCTTATCGCAGTGTGCCAGCTCTCCAATGGTAGTGATGCCTAGCTTTCTTAGCGTTTCCTGACTGGAGCGTCCACACATGAGCAGGGAGGAAATGGGAAGTGGCCACATTTTTGTTTCTATTTCATGTGCAAAAAGGGTATGAACCAAATCAGGTTTCTTAAAGTCGGATGCCATTTTAGCAAGAACCTTTCGGTTGCTAATGCCGATATTAACGGTGAAACCGAAGGTATCACGCACTCCATTTTTGATTATGTTTGCAGCCTCGACAGGTGATGAGAAATCATTTTGAATAGGAGTAAAGTCCATATAACATTCATCAATACTAACCTGTTCAATCATGGGGCAGTAAGAGCTTAGATAGCTCATTAGCCTATGACTGTGTTCGCTGTATGAAGAGTGACTTGGCTGTACAATTGTAAGGTTAGGACATTTTTTTATGGCAGAAGCAATCGGTTCTGCGGTGTTAATGCCATATTTTTTGGCGGGGATGGATTTTGCAAGTACGATACCATGGCGTGTCGAAGAATCTCCACCTATAATTGAAGGAATGTCACGCAGATCCACATAGGTATTCAGCGTACCGTCCAGCTGAGCTTGCCTTTTTAAATCAATGGCTGTCCAACTTAAAAAGGCAGAATTAACATCAATATGAAAGAAAATAGAATCCATACAACACCTCCTTACGAACATATATTCTACCTTTATTTAAACACGTTTTTTCATATTACGCAAGGGTAATCAATACGTTACTGGAACGGAGTGAACAGTAACATCAATACTTTACAAGGCAGAAAAAGGCTGATAGAATATAATGGATTATGAGCATACGGTTTTTGAAACCGTAATTTATGAATTTGGGATAAAAATTGGAGAAATAAATGAAAAAAATACATCACTATCATAGGAGATTTCGTCTAAGCATGATGAAAGCAGGCGTATGGGCAGCGGTTATTTGTGCTTTTGTTCTGCCGTCCTATGTAGAATATGAGAAAACAGGAAATAATTTCTTCACTGTCAGCTTAAATGGCGTATCAGTGGGATGTGTAGCAAGTGAAGCTTTGGCAGAAGACTATTTGATGGAAGCACGAAGACAGATTGCGGCAGTTAATGAGGATCTTGTTTTTATTGAAACAGATTTACAGATAAAAGGAGAAGAGATTCTCTGGGGGCAAGTGGATGATACCGAGCAAGTGATTGCAAATATGGTTCGTGTAATGGAGGAGCATGTAAAGGAAACTCTTCAACGTTCTTATACTGTAAAGATTAACGAGGTGTCTGTAAATCTTGCTTCCTCTGAAGAGGTTCATGAGCTGTTGATACAGGCTCTAGCGCCGTATGATACGCAGCAGGAATATGAAGTAAATCTTGTATTGGACGATACCAGAGAGGTAAATGTATTAACGACACAGTTACAAAAGAAGGAAGATATTAAGATAACAGATGATTTACGTCTGAGTGCTGGAATCCAGACAGAGCTTGATATGATGTATCAGGATGATGTAGAACCGGAAAACATCGGATTTGAAGATTATGAGCTTGGTCTGGTAGACATTGGTTACGAAGATAAGATAGAGATTGTAGAAGCATATCTCTTGGAGGAGGAGCTTCAGACTGTTGAGGAGGCTGTGAATCTGGTAACAAAGGAGCAGGAGACGCAGGTTATTTATAAGGTACAGTCAGGAGATACGTTATCTGAGATTGCCATTGCCAATAATATACCGATGGAAGAGCTGATTGCTATTAATGATGCTCTTGAGGATGAAAATACAACGATTCGTGTTGACCAAGAGCTTGTGATTACAGTTCCTGAGCCTGATTTATCTGTTATTTGGAAGGATGAACAGATTATTACAGAGGATTATGAGGCAGAGATTCAGTATGTGCCAAACGATGACTGGTATACCACACAGAAGGTGACTTTACAGGAGCCTTCTGCCGGAAGACGTAAGATAGTAGCAGTTACGACTTACAAGAATGGGCAGGCACAGAGTAGGGAGATTTTAAAGGAAGAAATTTATGCAGAAGCAGTGCCAAAGATTGTAGAACGTGGTACCAAGATTCCACCAACTTATGTTAAGCCAATTTCAGGTGGTCGCTTAAGTTCAAGGTTTGGTTCTAGAAGTGCGCCAACTAAGGGGGCATCAACGAATCATAAGGGTGTTGACTGGGCGGTACCTATTGGTACGGCAGTAGTAGCTTCCAATGCCGGAACTGTTACTAAGGCAGGCTGGGCAAGTGGTTATGGCTATGCTGTTTATATTAAGCATGCAGATGGTAGAGAGACCAGATATGCACATTTGAGTAAGGTATTGGTAAAGGCAGGACAGACCGTTTCTCAAGGACAGCGTATTGCGTTAAGTGGTAATACAGGACGAAGTACAGGACCACATTTACATTTTGAAATTCGAATTAATGGAGTTGCAGTTGATCCATTAAAACATTTGAATTAGTTGACATAGTGTGGTGGGAATTGGTAAAATAGTACTAAAGTGTGAAGAAAATGTAATTTTTTTCCATAAAAGTCAATGAGTTTACAAATGTGCTTTTTTGAGGTATACTGTGTCAGAAGAAATTCGGATACGAATTTTGGTCTTGTGAAGAGGGAACTATATGAAATAAGTATAGGATTTGTATGAGGTGCGCGATGGAACAATACGCAATTAAGGGTGGAAACCCGTTGGTTGGTGAGGTTGAAATCGGCGGTGCAAAGAATGCAGCGTTAGGAGTTTTAGCCGCAGCCATTATGACAGATGATACGGTTATTGTAGATAATTTACCTGATGTTAGAGATATAAATGTTTTGCTGAATGCAATGGAAAGCATTGGTGTTGTAGTAAACAGAACAAATAGACATACTGCTAAGATTAACGGTTCTATGATTCATGGGTTCGTAATCGAAGATGAATTTATTAAAAAGATTCGAGCTTCCTATTATCTATTAGGTGCATTGCTTGGAAAATATAAGCATGCAGAGGTTGCATTGCCAGGTGGCTGTAATATTGGAAGCAGAAAGATTGATTTGCATATCAAGGGCTTTAAGGCTCTTGGGGCAGAGGTAAAGATTGAACATGGGCTTATTATTGCGCATGCAGATAAGCTGAAAGGCGCTCATATTTATCTTGATACGGTTTCGGTAGGAGCAACCATTAATATTATGCTTGCAGCTGCACTTGCGGAGGGTAAGACCGTTATTGAGAATGCGGCAAAGGAGCCACATGTCGTTGATGTTGCGAATTTTTTAAACTCTATGGGCGCAAATATCAAGGGAGCAGGAACCGATGTTGTTAGAATTACAGGAGTTCAAAGACTTCATACAACGGAATATTCTATTATTCCGGATCAGATTGAGGCAGGAACCTTTATGCTTGCGGCAGCGATTACTAAGGGAGATGTTACGGTTAAGAATGTAATTCCCAAGCATTTAGAGTCCACATCTGCCAAGCTCCTTGAAATGGGATGCCAGATTGAGGAATCAGATGATGCAGTTCGAGTAGTAGCATCCAGAAGATTGGAAAGTACACAGGTAAAAACTTTACCATATCCAGGATTTCCTACCGATATGCAGCCACAGATTTCAGTTGCACTTGCATTGGCACAGGGAACCAGTATCGTAACAGAGAGTATTTTTGACAATCGATTTAAATATGTAGATGAGCTTGCAAAGATGGGATCAGATATCAAGGTAGAGGGGAACACTGCCATTATTGAAGGTGTGAAGCACTTTACCAGTGCCAATCTAACTGCACCTGACTTACGTGCGGGAGCAGCATTAGTACTTGCATGCCTTACCGCAGAGGGTTTTAGTACGGTTGAGGATATCAAGTATATTGAGCGAGGTTATGAGGATTTTCATATTAAGCTTCAGGGACTTGGTGCACAGATTGATAAGGTCGAGTCAGATAAGGACTTGCAGAAATTTAAATTCAAAGTTGGATAAGAATAGAATGATAACAAGCCCTGTGCTTCGATTTAACGAGGCACAGGGCTTGTTTTGCAGTAACTACTTACTGTCTTTAATTGCAAGGTGTAGATTGGTGAAAAGCTCATTATACTTTACAGGTGAGTTATCAAAACGGGTGATGGAAACGTGAAGGCTCAGAGGGATATCTTGATTTTCATAGCGGAAAGTCTGTTCATTACAGCTTCTTATTTTATCGGCAATAGCCTCTGCGTAAGCAATATCGGTACTCTCTGTTAATAGAGCAAATTCATCTCCGCCAATACGAAAAACAACATCTGTGTCAGAAGAAGCTGCAATCATACGGTTCATGGATTCCAAAATGGCTAAATCGCCCGCTTTATGGGATATATTGTTAATAGGGACAAGGTGCTTGATGTCACAGCATACAAAGTAACAGTTTTTTCTGGTTACAAATAAATCATATAATTCACTAATATCAACGTGTTTTCTTTCTCTCATATAAATATCTCCATTCTCCAAAGGACTCTCTATCCTTGGAAACAACTCCGAAAAGCGGGTATTGTGCCGAAATTCGGAAGGGTTACAGTTCCATACCTGTCTGAATGCGCGAGTAAAGGCTTCATTCGTGCTATATCCATAGTTTAACGCAATATCAAGAAGTCCGATTTCTGGTTTCACGATAATCAAACGTGCAGCCTTCATCATGCGTCGGCGTATCAGATAGTCTCTCACCGAGATATTGTTCACGCATCGAAACAGCTTTTCAAGGGTAGACTTAGAACAAAAGCATGCATCCGCAACATCCTGTGTTTTGATGTCTTTCTCAAGATGATTTTCAATATAGGTAAGTGCATTTGTCAGAAGCTCCATATTGTTCATAAGCCTACCCCCTTTTTCTTAAATCGGTACCGTAACTATATCATAACAGATATCGGATATGGGCGCTTGACTTTTTGAGTAACAGTTTAGCCATGTACAAAAATGAAAAATGCTATTGGAAGCTTGCTTACAAAATAGTATTTTGAAATTTTTGTATATGGCGTTCTGCCACACCGAAAAGAAGCAGCATAGTTGCGGATTTGAGGTGGCAGGGCTGAACTGAACTGAACTGTTGTAGATTCTAACCATTCAGCCAAAAAATTCCTATTGACACTACATACAAATCTGTATACAATATATACGATATGACAATTCCATATTGTGTTAAAACTCTTATTCAGAGTGGTGGAGGTACAAAGGACCTACGAAGCCACGGCAACCCCCCGTAAAGAGGAAGGTGCCAACCTGAGCGAGTCATGCTAGAAGTATAGTTCGAACAATAAGAGGATTTGATTATCGTAGATACTAATCACGTCCGCTTATTTTATAATAAGCGGATTTTCTTTTACCTTAATGAAAGAGGAGGAAATACAATGGAGAAATTATTATTTACTTCAGAATCCGTAACAGAAGGTCATCCTGACAAAGTCTGTGATGCCGTTTCTGATGCGATTTTAGACGCTTTGATGGCGCAGGATCCAATGAGCCGTGTTGCTTGTGAAACAGCAGCATGTACTGGCTTTGTATTAGTAACAGGTGAGATTACAACAAAGGCTTATGTTGATATCCCTAAGATTGTACGTGATACCGTAAAGGAAATTGGTTATGATAAGTCAGAGTATGGCTTTGATGGCAATACTTGTGCTGTTTTCACTGCTATTGATGAGCAGTCAAGTGATATCGCTATGGGTGTGGACAAGGCTCTGGAAGCAAAAGAGAACAAGATGAGTGATGAGGAAATCGAGGCAATTGGTGCTGGAGACCAGGGTATGATGTTTGGATATGCAACAAACGAAACAGAAGAGCTTATGCCATATCCGATTTCTCTTGCTCATAAGCTTGCATTACAGTTAACAAAGGTTCGTAAGGATGGTACTTTAACTTATTTAAGACCGGACGGAAAGACTCAGGTTTCTGTAGAATATGATGAAGCTGGCAAGCCAAAGAGATTAGAGGCTGTTGTATTATCTACACAGCATGATCCAGATGTAACACAGGAGCAGATTCATGCAGATATTAAGAAGCATGTATTTGATGTGATTCTTCCAGCAGAGTTAATTGATGCAGATACAAAGTTCTTCATCAACCCAACTGGACGTTTCGTTATCGGTGGACCACACGGTGATGCAGGTCTTACAGGACGTAAGATTATCGTAGATACTTATGGTGGATATGCTCGTCATGGCGGCGGAGCTTTCTCTGGTAAGGACTGTACAAAAGTAGACAGAAGTGCAGCTTACGCAGCTCGTTACGTTGCAAAGAACATCGTAGCAGCAGGTCTTGCTGATAAGTGTGAGATTCAGTTATCCTATGCAATCGGTGTAGCACAGCCTACTTCAATCAACATTGATACCTTTGGAACAGGCAAGCTAGACAGCGAGAAGCTAGTAGCTATCGTTCGTGAGAACTTCGACCTTCGTCCGGCAGGAATCATCAAGATGCTTGATTTAAGAAGACCAATCTACAAGCAGACAGCGGCTTATGGACATTTTGGACGTAACGACCTTGATTTACCATGGGAGAAGCTTGATAAGGTTGACACATTAAAGAAATATTTATAAGAAATCATGGGAGCCTTGTATGAAAATACAGGGCTCTTTTTGAAAAGAGGAAAGGTTATGGTGAAAAATATTGTATTTGACATGGGAAATGTACTGACTGGATACACTATGGCAGAATATATTTGTAGGCATACAAATACAGATAGTGAAAGAAAAATTATAAAAAATGAGGTATGTGGTTCTATAGAATGGATTCAGATGGATAGAGGGATTTTGACGGATGAAGAAGCGATTGCTTCTATATGTAAGAGAGTACCAGAAGTATATCATAGTCTTGTAGAGCAATTTATCCGAGAATTTCGTATGGAGCAGGAATCAAATCCGCCGATGGAGAATCTAGTGCGTAAATTATGTGAGGCAGGATATGATCTATATCTGCTATCGAATACATCATGGCGTTTTCATAAGTTCTCCAAGAATATCTTATCCATTTCTTATATGAAAGGTATCTGGATTTCCTGTGAACATGGATATCTGAAGCCGGAAAAGGAAGCATATTTTTGTTTTTTTGAGAAGTTTGGCTTAAAGCCAGAGGAATGTCTTTTCATAGATGACTCTGCAGCTAATATTGAGGCTGCCATGCGGTGTGGTATGCAGGGGATTGTGTATCATGGTGATGTAGAAGAGTTGGAAAATGAAATATCAGAAAAAATATAGTACAACGTGTTTAAAGTGTTATAATAATAGGTGATGTTTAGAATAAAATAAAAAGGAGAGAAAAAAATGGGAATATTCGATTTTTTGTTTGGTAGGGACAAAAGTAATTCAGAGGAATTAACGGAATCAATGCCACAGAATGATTCAGAAAAATGGACGGTGGCAGTTTATGCGTTGTGGTCTGAATATTGCGGAGGTAGTTATAAGTATTTTGGAGGATATGAGAAGACTAGTGCGAATGAACGAATGCTAAAAAAAGTGCTTAAAGACGATTGGCTTATATCAAATAAGCAGGGTGTCATTAAAATGGTTGATTATCTGTTAGACGAGAAAAATAACTCTGGTGATCAAGCAGAAGAAGCGGCTTTTAGTTATGGTTGTGCTGGAAATATTGCAGCAAGGGGATATCTTTGTGGCTATCTCACAAGAGAAGAGATGTTACAACAGGCTGCAAGAATTGCAACAGTTATAAGAGAACATTACCACTCATGGGATGAATATGTACAACAGTATATTATTGGGCTTGGCACAGGCAGTAATGTTTCGGAAAAACAGGAGGAGTTTAGAAAGAATTATGAACGACTTCGTGCTATGCCAAAGGGACCATATAGTGTTGACTGGAATACAGTAATTTTATAGTATAGAAGAAGAGAAGCTGCACAGGGATTATTTCGTGTACAGCTTCTCTTTTATCATATTAGTCTTCCCAAGTAAAGTAAAATGCATTATGATAATGAAAGAACTTATGTAACTATTATTATATAGAAGAAACAAACATTCTTATAGATAGAGAATAACAGCAAGGAGGCATACGATGGCATTCACACATCTGCATGTACATACGGAATATAGTCTTTTGGACGGTTCGAATAAGATAAAAGAATACGTAAAACGCTTGAAAGAGCTTGGTATGGAGAGTGGTGCCATTACAGACCATGGTGTTATGTTCGGTGTTATTGACTTTTATAAGGAAGCAAAGGCACAGGGCATTAAGCCAATTCTTGGCTGTGAGGTTTATGTAGCGCCGAATTCCCGATTTGATAAGGAATTGACAGGTGGTGAGGAACGATATCATCATCTTGTTTTGCTTGCGGAAAATAATACCGGTTATGCAAATCTGATGAAGATTGTCAGCCGTGGCTTTACGGAAGGCTATTACTATAAGCCACGAGTAGATATGGAGGTATTAAATACCTACCACGAAGGGATTATTGCATTATCGGCATGCCTTGCCGGAGAGGTGCAGAGATATATTACAAAGGGTTTATATGAAGAGGCGAAAAAGTGTGCCTTAAAATATGAAGCATGCTTTGGAAAAGGAAACTATTTCCTTGAGCTACAAGACCATGGAATACCGGAGCAGAAGACGGTCAATCAGGCGTTGCTTCGTATGAGTAAAGAGCTTATGATACCATTGGTAGCGACCAATGATATTCACTATACCTATGCAGAGGATGCGGAGCCACATGACTTGTTACTGTGTCTGCAGACGGGGAAAAAGGTAACAGATGTCGATAGAATGCGCTATGATGGGGGACAGTACTATGTGAAAAGTGAGATGGAGATGCGTGCTCTTTTCCCATATGCACAGGAAGCCATTGATAATACAGCAAGAATTGCTGACCGTTGTAATGTGGACATTGAATTTGGCGTAACAAAATTACCTAAGTTTGATGTGCCGGAAGGTTATGACTCATGGAGCTATCTGAATAAGCTTTGTTTTGATGGTTTAGCAGAGCGTTATCCCGAGGATGATGGAACGCTTGCGGACAAGCTGCGCTATGAGCTGGATGTTATCCAGACCATGGGCTATGTGGATTACTTCCTTATTGTATGGGATTTTATTAACTGGGCAAGAAACCATGATATTCCGGTAGGACCGGGACGAGGAAGTGCGGCAGGAAGTATTGTTTCGTATTGTCTACACATCACGAACATTGATCCGATTCGTTATAGTCTTCTCTTTGAGCGATTCCTGAACCCGGAGCGAGTATCCATGCCCGATATTGATATCGACTTCTGTTATGAGAGACGACAGGAGGTTATTGATTATGTAGGCGAGAAATACGGTCAGGACAAGGTGGTACAGATTGTAACGTTTGGTACGCTTGCGGCAAAGGGTGTTATTCGTGATGTGGCAAGAGTATTAGACCTGCCTTATAACTTTGCAGACAGTATTTCCAAGATGATTCCGAATGAGCTGAATATCACGCTTGAGAGAGCGTTGGAGATTAATCCGGAGCTTCGTAAGCTGTATGAGCAGGATGAGCAGGTACACTATCTGATTGATATGTGTAAACGTTTGGAGGGATTGCCTCGCCATACGTCCATGCATGCGGCAGGTGTTGTTATCTGCCAGAAGCCTGCGGATGAGTTTGTACCATTATCAAGAGGCAGTGATGGTTCGATAACGACACAGTTTACGATGACAACAATTGAAGAGCTTGGACTTTTGAAGATGGACTTCCTTGGCCTTCGTACACTGACGGTTATTAAAAATGCCGTCAAAAATATAGAAAAAACAAATGGTATTTTCATTGATGTAGACCATATTGATTTTGATGATAAAAAGGTTCTTTCTTCCCTTGGAACAGGAAAAACAGATGGTGTGTTCCAGCTGGAAAGTCAGGGAATGAAGAACTTCATGAAGGAGTTAAAGCCACAAAGTCTGGAAGATGTTATTGCGGGTATTTCGCTGTACCGCCCGGGGCCTATGGACTTTATTCCAAGCTACATTAAGGGTAAGAACAACCCAAATCAGGTAACTTATGCAACACCACAGCTTGTGCATATTTTGCAGCCAACATACGGATGTATCGTGTATCAGGAGCAGGTTATGCAGATAGTGCGTGACCTTGGTGGCTACACGATGGGGCGAAGCGATTTGGTGCGTCGTGCCATGAGTAAGAAAAAAGCTTATGTTATGGAACAGGAGCGTAAGAATTTTGTATATGGTAATGCAGAGGAAGGAGTTCCGGGTTGCGAGTCAAACGGAATTGCACCGCAGATTGCCGAGCAGATATACGGTACGATGATGGACTTTGCAAAGTATGCATTTAATAAATCACATGCAGCATGCTATGCAGTGGTTTCCTATCAGACTGCTTATTTAAAATACTATTATCCGGTTGAGTTTATGGCGGCATTATTAACCTCCGTTATTGACAATTCCACCAAGGTATCGGAATATATCATGACCTGTAAGAGTATGGGAATTGAGATATTGCCGCCGGATATTAATGAGGGTGAGGCAGGCTTTTCGGTATCAGGCAATGCGATTCGTTATGCACTTACCGCCATCAAAAATATCGGTAGACCGGTTATTGATGCGATTGTAAAAGAACGTGAAGAACACGGCAGTTATGTGAGTCTGAAGGATTTTATGGAAAGAACGTCGGAATATGATGTGAATAAGCGTGCCTTGGAGCATTTTATTAAGGCGGGAGCCTTTGACAGCTTTGGAGCAACGAGAAAGCAGCTTATGAGCGTATATTCTCAGATTTTGGATAGTATACAGCATGGCAAAAAGAGTACCATGCAGGGGCAGATGTCATTATTTGATATTGTGGCAGAAGAGGATAAGGAAGAGCTTGAGATTAAGATGCCAAATGTCGGTGAGTATACCAAGGAGCTGCTTCTTAGTTTTGAAAAAGAGGTTCTTGGTTTTTATGTCAGTGGACATCCGATGGAGGAATATCAAGCCTTATGGAATAAGTACATTACGGCAAAGACCTCGGATTTTTATCTGAATGATGAAACGGGTGTCATTTCACTAAGTGATGGCAGTACAGCTACCATTGGCGGCATGATTATGGATAAGAAGATTAAATACACAAAGAATGATAAGATTATGGCATTTCTTACGATAGAAGACCTTGTTGGCAGTGTGGAGGTTATCGTATTTCCGAATAATTATGAGAAGTATTCCTATAAGCTGACTGAGGAGAGTAAGGTATTTATTCAAGGGCGTGTGGCAGCAGAGGATGAGCGGGATGGTAAGCTTATTTGTGAGAAGATTACAGCCTTTGATGAGATTCCACGTAAGGTCTGGTTGAAGTTTCCAAATGTAGACGAATATACCAAACGCGAGCAGGAGCTTTTGGCAGCCATTGCAGAATCGGAGGGAAAAGACAGCATTATTATTTATCTCGAAGACACGAAACAAATGAAGCAGCTTCCACCGAATCGAAATATTCATGCGGATAGTGAAGTGCTGGATGTTCTTCGGGCTATGCTTGGATCGGATAACGTTCGTGTTGTATGCTAAATGGCGAAAAAACTCGAAATCACTCTGATAATTTTTTATCAATTAGATATTGTAATCTGAACCAAAATAGATTAGAATAATATAAATTGAGTTTTCGTGCTCAAAGCAATTAGGTAAGGATATTGCTAACTGTTCGGTATCATATAACTATGAAGGAACTGAATAGTTATGGAATAGTTATAAAATATGTAAGTTTACATATAGGAGGTATTATCATGGCCAAAGAGATAAAGACAATTGCTGTTTTAACAAGTGGTGGAGATGCACCTGGTATGAACGCTGCGATTCGTGCAGTCGTTAGAAAAGCTCTCTCCAACGGAGTTAGTGTGAAGGGAATCAAAAGAGGTTATGCAGGACTTCTTAATGAAGAAATAGAAGATATGGATGCTCCAAGTGTTGCAGATATTATTCAGACAGGTGGTACGATTCTTGGTACAGCACGTTGTCTGGAAATGAAGGAGCCAGAGGTACAAGCACATGCAGCTGATCTTTGTCGTAAGCATGGCATTGATGGACTTGTTGTAATCGGTGGCGACGGTTCTTACCGTGGTGCACAGGCTCTTGCAAGAAATGGTATTAATACGGTTGGTATTCCGGGAACTATCGACCTTGATATTGCATGTACAGAGTACACGATAGGATTCGATACAGCAATCAATACAGCGATGGAAGCTATCGATAAGGTAAGAGATACTTCGTCTTCCCATGAAAGATGTTCTATCATTGAGGTAATGGGAAGAGATGCAGGATATATCGCACTGTGGACTGGTGTTGCCACTGGTGCAGAGGATATTCTTCTGCCAGAGAAATACGACTATAATGAGCAGGAATTGATTAACAATATCATTGCTAGCAGAAAACGCGGTAAGACACATCACATTATCGTTAATGCTGAGGGTATTGGACATTCAACATCTATGGCTAAGAGAATTGAAGCAGCTACCGGTATTGAGACTAGAGCAACTATTCTTGGTTATTTGCAGAGAGGTGGTCGTCCAACATGTAAGGATCGTTTCTATGCATCAATCATGGGAGCTTATGCAGCAGATATTCTCTGTGCAGGTAAGTCTAACAGAGTAGTAGCATACAAGCATGGTGAGTTTGTTGATTATGATATCGAAGAGGCTTTAAATATGTCAAAGGGTATTGATGAATACCAGTATGACATTTGTAAGAAGCTGTCAAGATAATGCTAGGATAGATAAGAAGAACGAAGAGAAGGTAGAAGAGATTTTACCTTCTTTTTTTGTGCGAAATTGCATGCATAAAACGACATTTATAGAAAAAATGCTGATAATAAACGATAAACTTGTGTAATAAACAGGCAAATGATAAAATATTAATAAATATAATTGAATAATATATAGGTATTGTTTGAACAAAAAATAAGAAAGGTATGGTATTTGGATGGATTTTACGAATAAGAGTGTAGCAGATCAAAGTAGAAATAAGGTAGCAGTAATAGGTTCGGTTATTATGAATTTGATTCTTGCTTTGGCGTATGTAATTGAAGTTTTTAAAGGAGCTAGAACGATAGGTTCCTATCTTGTGGTTTTTGTTTTATGCATGATACCTATGATTTTGACGTGCGTAACATATATAAAGAAAAAGGATACCATAGTAACGCGCTATATTATTAGCATCGGATTTGCATTGCTGTACAGCTATATCATGTTTACTTCATCGACAACAATAACGTTTTGTTATGTTATTGTTATTTTTGTCATACTGATGGTGTTTATGGACAGAAAAATATTGATTTCCTTAGGAGTGTTTGCCATTTTAGTAAATGTGGCTCGTTTTATGTTGAATCTGACAAAGGGGGCTGTATCAGCAGCAGATGTGACAGAATTTGAAATTGTATTGGCATGCCTTGGGCTTTCTGTTGTATTTGCGATTCTTGCATTGACTAAGATTAATCAGATAAATGAAGCCAATATCATGAAGGCAAGGGATGAGAAAGAGCAGACAACGGTATTGTTGGAAAAGATTATGACAGTAACGGATTCTGTTGCAGAAAAAATTAGTCAGGTTACCAATGAAACAAATTTTTTAAATGAGTCAATAGAAGCAACCAAAAATGCAATGGAGAATCTTTCGGGAGGTGCCAATACTGCGACAGAGGCTGTTATGACACAGCAAAAACATACAGATGAGATAGATGAACATGTGCAGGCGGTAGGAAGAGGAACTAAGGCTGTCTTTGATAGTGCGACTAATTCGCAGGATAATTTAAAAAAAGGACAGGAAATTATGTCTACCTTATTACAGCACGTGGATGATTCGCAGAAGATTAATAATATGGTTGCAGATGAGATGAAGGACTTACATGAGAAGTCAGAGCAAATGGGTAGTATTATTGATTTGATTAATGAAGTAGCTTCCCAGACTGAGTTATTGGCTTTGAATGCCAGTATTGAGGCTGCAAGAGCTGGTGAGGCGGGGAAAGGATTTGCAGTAGTGGCAGCGGAGATAACAAGCCTTGCCGGTCAGACAGAGGATGCAACTGGAAAAATAACACAGCTGATAGTAGGAATCAGAGAGTCATTGGATCGGGTAAATCATTCTGTTAAGAGACTTGTAGAGAGCAGTCATAAGCAAAGTGAACTAGTGGGTGAAAATGCTAGAAGTTTTGAGGCAATCAGTGATAATACAAGTGATATTATCAATCAGATTCAGCAGCTTCAGAAGGTTGTGCAGACAGTAGAGGTCTCTAATAAGCTGGTTGTTGAGAATATTACAAATATTACGGCAGTAACGGAAGAAATTACAGCTGAGGTAAATAGTACGTTAGAGAACTGTGAAATGAATCAGAAAGCAGTTCACAAGGTAGGTATATTGATAGGAGAACTGAATCAGAAGGCTGAGGAATTAAAGCAGGAATAATGGAATACAATAAAAGGAATGCAGTTAGTATTGCATTCCTTTTATTGTGTACACAAGAGCAACTAAATGTGCTATACTATGCAGGAAAATACTTTATTGCTTTAAAGGAAGCATGTAATATGGGAGAGGGAGTATGAAGAAAGAAAAAGAGAAAAAGAAGCAGTCTACCACACGAACGATTGCATTTGGTTTTGCAATGATTATTTTGGTGGGGGCGTTATTATTAACGCTTCCGATTGCTACAAGAACGGGAGAAGTAGATTTCCTGACTTCTTTGTTTACAGCAACCTCAGCTACCTGTGTAACAGGATTAATCGTAGCAGATACGTATCAAAATTGGACAACCTTTGGACAGATTGTCATTATTAGCATGATACAGCTCGGTGGTCTGGGGTTTATGACGGTAGGTGTATACATATCGGTTTTATTAAAGAAAAAAATTGGGCTACAAGAGAGAGAATCCATTCATGAGAGTGTGAATACATTGGAGACAGCAGGGGTTGTAAGGCTTGTAAAAAAAATTGTACAAGGAACCTTTATAATAGAAGGAATCGGAGCAATTTTACTTGCAACAAGATTTATTCCAAGGTTTGGATGGAGAAGAGGGATTTATTATTCCATCTTTCATGCTATTTCAGCGTTTTGTAATGCGGGCTTTGACCTTATGGGAATCGAAGGAGAATATTCTTCTCTGGTTGCTTTTGAAGGAGATATTGTAGTAAATGTGGTAGTCATGCTGCTGATTCTGACAGGAGGAATTGGATTTATTGTATGGGATGATATTCAAAGGAATAAGTGGCACTTTAAAAAATATCTGTTACATTCCAAAATAGTATTGACATCAACTGTTATAATAACGGCTGTTACCACTGCTTTGTTCTTGATTTTTGAGTACAATCACACCCTTCAGGATATGTCGGCAGTAGAAAAGCTACTCGGTGAAGCTTTTTGTTCTGTAACTCCGAGAACAGCAGGCTTCAATACAGTAGATACAGCAGCACTTTCAGAAGCGGGGAAGTTACTTACCATGATTCTGATGTTTATTGGAGGAAGTCCCGGTTCTACAGCAGGTGGTGCGAAAACAACGACGATTGTGGTGCTTGTGTGTTATGCAATAGCCATGATTCGAAGCCATGAGGATATTAATCTGTTTGGTAGACGTCTGACGGCAGATGTTGTAAAAAAGGCAAATGCAGTTGTTATGATTAATCTGACCTTGTCATTGATAGTAGCTATGATTATTATGGCAATGCAGCCTATGTTATCAGGAACAGATGTTATGTTTGAAGTGTTATCGGCAATCAATACAGTAGGTATGACAACTGGAATTACAAGAGATTTGAATATGATTGCGAGAATGCTTGTTATTATATTGATGTATTGTGGACGATTAGGTAGCTTATCCTTTGCGCTTGTGTTTGCACAGAAGAATACAACGAACAGTGTAAGACAACCGCAGGAGAAAATTATTGTAGGATAGAGAGGGAGAAGAATATGAAATCGATTTTAATTATTGGTATGGGACGTTTTGGACATCATTTGGCACATGATTTTCTGGAGAATGGGCATGATGTTATGATTATTGACGAAATCGAAGAAAAGGTAGAGGATATGGTGCCTTATGCAACCAGTACCAAAATTGGTGACTGTACCAAGGAAGAAGTGCTAAAGAGCCTTGGGATCAAGAATTTTGATGTTGTATTTGTCTGTATCGGTTCAAATTTCCAGAGCAGTCTTGAGATTACAAGCCTTGTAAAGGAGCTTGGTGCAAAGCGTGTTGTCAGCAAGGCAACAAGAGACATTCAGGCGAAGTTTTTACTTCGAAACGGTGCAGATGAGGTTATTTATCCGGAAAAGGATATTGCAAAGAAATGGGCAGAGCGTTATAGTCTTGATAATATTTTTGATTATTTCAATCTGCCGGGCAACATTGGTGTATATGAGATGAATCCTCTTCCAGACTGGATTGGTAAAAGTATTCGTGAATCCAATATTGCCGCAAAGCATAAAGTCACCATATTAGGTGTAAAGAAGCAGGGCGATGAGGAAATGAGCATGCTACCTTCTGCGGATTATGTGATTAATGAGAATGAACATCTCATGGTTATGGCAGAGAATGATGTGGTAGAGAAGCTGCTGTCAAAGAAGAGAAAAGCGTAAAATCCATAAGTGATGGAAGGAAAAATTAAATATGATTACAAGTGCAACAAATAACAGGATTAAGAGAATTGTGGCATTAGGACAGAAGGCAAAGCTTAGAAGAGAAGAGGACTGTTTCTTGGTAGAGGGAACTAAGATGTTTTTAGAGGCACCAAAGAACTGGATTAAGGAAGTATATGTTTCGGAATCCTTTCTTGCAAAGTGTAGCTTTCGAGAAGTGTTAGAAGGCTATCCTTACGAGGTGGTTTCGGATGAAGTGTTCCAGAAGATGTCAGATACAAAGACGCCACAAGGGATTTTAAGTGTGTTACAGTGTCCTCATTATGATATAGAGCAGTTACTTTCAAAGCCCAATGCATTACTGGTTATTTTGGAGAATTTGCAGGATCCTGGTAATCTGGGTACGATACTTCGCACTGGAGAGGGCGCAGGAATTGATGGTGTGATTATGACAAAGGAAACTGCAGACCTGTTTAATCCCAAGGTCATTCGTGCCACGATGGGTTCTATTTATCGTATGCCATATCTTTATGTGAATGATATTTTAACCTGTATTGAGGAATTGAAAAGCCGAGATATAGCTGTATATGCAGCACATCTTGATGATAGTGTATGTTATGATGTGCCGGATTATAAAAAGGGTACAGCATTTTTGATTGGAAATGAAGGAAATGGACTAAAAAAGGAAACCGCAGACAAGGCATCGCAATATATTAAGATTCCGATGCAGGGACAGGTGGAATCCTTAAATGCAGCGATTGCAACGTCCATTCTCATGTATGAGGCTGCTAAACAGAGAAATAACGCAAAATAAAAAGGAGAGTACATATGAAAATAGGATTTATTGGTTTAGGAAACATGGCAACCGCAATGATTGGCGGTATTTTAGGGAAGGGACTGTATACAAAGGCAGATATTATTGGTTCTGATAAGATGCAGGCAACAGCAGATAATGCAAAAGAAAAGTTTGGAATCACAACCTATGGGGATAACAAAGAGGTAGTAAAAAATGCAGATATTATTGTCTTTGCGGTAAAGCCAATCTTTTTACCAGAGGTTATTGCAGAGATTAAGGATGAGATGACAATGGACAAGCTTATTATTTCCATTGTTGCAGGTAAGAGTATCGCATGGATTGAGGAGGCATTTGATAAGCAGATTCGTCTGGTGCGTTGTATGCCGAATACACCAGCCTTTGTGGGAGAGGGATGTACAGCAATTTGTCTGAACTCCTCTGCAACCAAGGAGGATGAGAAGCTTGCTCTCGACATTATGAATAGCTTTGGTAAGGCAAGTGTTGTAATGGAGCATCTTATGGATGCTGTTGTGGGTGTCAGCGGAAGTTCACCAGCATATGTTTTTATGTTCATTGAGGCAATGGCAGATGCGGCAGTTCTTGCCGGAATGCCAAGAGCGCAGGCGTATGAATTTGCAGCTCAGTCTGTTCTTGGAAGTGCTAAGATGGTGCTGGAAACGGGAAAGCATCCGGCTGATTTGAAGGATATGGTATGCTCACCGGGAGGAACTACCATCGAAGCTGTTAAGGTATTAGAGGAAAAGGGCTTTCGAGCAGCAGTTATAGATGCAATTGGAGCCTGTGTAGAGAAATCGAAAAATTTATAAGGGAATAAAAACACATCCTAGCATTTGGTAAAAAGTTAGAATATTTTTGTGAATTTTTAAAAGAGTCCGAAACTTGACAAGAGACGGACTCTTTGTTAATATATGGATTTGTAATGAGTGTTAACAATTACGTAATATTTGTTATTAGGAATGTATAATTTATGTAAATAATAGTAACAATGAAGAATAATTTCCGAAGTTTTTTATGGAAATCAAGGTAACTGTTCAGTAGGAATACGCATTTACTGCGGATTCCGTAAGAAAATGTAGTTTGTATAAGCAAAAATCCTATTTGCGAAGCAAATTTAAGATGGATTTTTGCATGTAACTATGAAGGTAATGAATAGTTACAAATCAAGGAGATTAGTATGAAAGCGAATTGCCAAAGGTGGAGAAGTCTTTTTTCCGCAGTAACTTTTTCCGTAGTGTTGTGTGCCACATCGATGAGTGTATTAGCAGATGATACAAAAGCAGAAGTAAGGGAGATACCATTAAGTGCAGGTGCAGCGCTTCTGCTAGATATGGATGTCGCAACAACTGATGAAGAAATTGTTGAAATTGTTAAGAACAATACAAAAGCCAATGTATCCACCAAAACGATAACCAAGCAGGAGGAATCCACTCTTGTTATGGCGAAGGTGAATGAGTATGTGAATATTCGTAAGGAAGCTAATCAGGATTCAGAAAAGCTTGGTGTGTTATACAAGGATTGTGGCGGTCATGTTGTAGAACGTCAGGGAGAATGGTCGAAGATTCAGTCAGGTGATGTTACGGGCTGGGTTAAGGATCAGTACCTGTATTTTGGTCATGAGGCTGAGCAGCTTGCAGAAGAGGTAGGAATGCTGGTAGCATATGCACAGACAGATACCTTGCGAGTACGCAAGGAAGCAAGTCTGGAAGGCGGAGTGCTTGGATTGCTTTCAAAGGGTGAAGCACTAGAAGCTATTAAAGAGCAGGACGACTGGGTAGAAGTAAGCTATGAGGGTACAACAGGATACGTTTCCGCAGAGTATGTTAAGGTTGAGTTTGATATCGATGATGCGGAATCCATGGAAGAGATTCGTGCAAGAGAAAAGGCAGAAGCAGAGGCGAAAAGACATCAGCAGAAAGCAGCTGTATTAGCCACAGCTTCAGAACTGCAGATTCTTGCTGCGCTTATTCAGTGTGAGGCTGGTGGAGAACCATATGAAGGTCAGGTTGCAGTTGGTTCAGTTGTAATGAACCGTGTCAGATGTGCGGCTTATCCTAATACCGTTACAGAGGTTATCTATGCATCTGGACAATTTACACCGGCTGTTACAGGTAAGCTTGACAGAGTGGTATTAAGTGGAAATATTAAGCCATCCTGTCTTCAGGCAGCTCAGGAAGTATTAAATGGTGTTACAAATGTAGGAGATGCATTGCATTTCAGACGAGTAGGTAATAAGCAGGGAATTATTATTGGAAATCATGTATTCTGGTAATAGCAATATAGAGATGTAAGGTAGTAAAAAACCTTGCATCTTTTTATTTACATGCTTTATTCTAATAATCTTGCCCATGATGGAAAAACGTAGTAGAATGGAAAGTAGCTTTGTTACGGGAGTGTATCGAACAGTAACAGTAGCTTTTGAAAGCGAGAAATGGAGGAGAATTATGGATTTAAAAGGACGTCATTTTTTAACACTGAAGGATTTTACAGCAGAAGAGATTGTCTATCTGGTAGACCTTGCAGCTTCTTACAAAGAGAAGAAAAAGAACGGAATCGCTCATGATACATTAAGAGGGAAAAATGTTGCATTGATTTTCGAGAAGACAAGTACACGTACCAGATGTTCTTTTGAAGTAGCTGCTCATGACTTAGGTATGGGAACCACTTATCTTGAGCCAGCAAGTTCTCAGATTGGCAAGAAGGAAAGTATTGCAGATACCGCAAGAGTTCTTGGAAGAATGTATGAAGGTATTGAATATAGAGGGTTTGAACAGACTATTGTTGAGGAGCTTGCAAAGTATGCAGGTGTCCCAGTATGGAATGGTTTGACCAATGAGTATCATCCAACACAGATGTTAGCTGATTTATTAACCATTAGAGAGCATTTTGGAAGATACAAGGGTATTAAGCTTACCTATATGGGAGATGCACGTTATAACATGGCAAATTCTCTTATGATTATGTGTTCTAAGCTTGGTATGCATTTTACAGCGTGCACTAACAAGGCATATTTCCCAGATTCTGAGCTTGTAGCATTATGTCAGGAATATGCAAAAGAATCCGGTGCTACCATAACCTTAACAGAAGATGCATTGGCAGGAACAAAGGATGTAGATGTTGTTTATACTGATGTATGGGTATCCATGGGTGAACCGGAAGAAGTATGGGAGGAGCGTATCAAGGTGCTTTCGCCATATAAGGTTACTAAGGAGATTATGCAGAACGCAGGAGAGCAGGCTATCTTCTTACATTGTCTTCCTGCATTCCATGACTTAAAGACCAAGGTAGGTAAGGAACAAGGCGAGAAATATGGCTTTACAGAGCTTGAAGTAACGGATGAGGTATTCGAATCTGCGCAGTCAAAAGTATTTGATGAAGCTGAGAACCGTATGCATACCATTAAGGCAGTTATGGCAGCTACATTAGGAGCATAATCGTTCATGGATAGAGAGAGATTAGCAGGTCTGATAGTAGATAATACAGCTTGGCTTGCAAGGAATCTGTTTTTTTACGAAGAAACAGGTTCGACCAATGAAGATATAAAGCAGTTAGCAAAGGAGGGTGCCGCTGACGGTACTCTCGTTGTTGCTGATATGCAGACAGCAGGACGAGGCAGACGAGGCAGGGATTGGTTTTCACCAAAAGGTGAGTCTATTTATATGTCATTGTTGCTTCGGCCAAAGTGTATGCCGAATCAGGCATCTGCACTGACACTTGTTATGGCGCTTGCTGTGCTAGAGGCGATAGAAGAAATTGTTCCCGGTATGTGTGGCATTAAGTGGCCGAATGATATTGTGATAAATGGCAAAAAGGTCTGTGGAATCCTGACAGAGATGGGATTAAAGCATAACGAAATTGACTACGTGGTAATTGGAGTGGGCATAAATGTGAACCAAAGCTCTTTTGCAGAAGAAATAGCTACGACAGCCACATCCATAGCGTTAGAGTGTGGAACGAAGATGGAACGTGCAGAACTGATTGGGCGTGTATTGTATTATTTTGAACAGGAATATGCCCGGTTCGAGAAGACTTATGATTTGACAGGATTGGTAGACAGATACAATCAGTACTTGCTGAATAAAGAGCGTCAAGTACGAGTATTAGATCCAAAAGGTGAGTATGAAGGTATAGCGCTTGGTATCAATTCGCAGGGTGAACTTTTGGTAAAGTGTCAGAGTGGCGAGATGATAGAGGTCTATGCTGGAGAAGTATCAGTACGTGGTATTTACGGATATGTTTAGTGGAGGTTGTTTAGGTGGAAGCGAATAACAATCGTATTGTTTTATGCGGTGCGAATGCATATGATAAAAAGTATTATTTTAATGAACAGTTTAAGGGAATCCCGGCATCCATTCAGGAGGAGCTGCATATTATGTGCGTGCTTTTCACAGAGGAAGTGGGCGGTGTATTCACGATTGTATTTGAAGAGGATGGAAGTGTCAGCTTTGATACGGAATCCTATGAAGAGGATATTTTGTATGATGAGGTGAGCAGTGGGCTTTTGATTCATGACATGAAGATTAAGCGCAAGGAGCTGTTAGAGTCACTTAGCATGTATTATAGAGTATTTGTTTTGCAAGAGCCTTTGGATGAGGCACTTGGGGAAGAGAGTTAGTGTATGGTTTTAGTAGTTGATGTAGGAAATACCAATGCTACATTTGGTGTATATGATGGGAAAGAACTTGTAACGACCTTTCGTCTGATGTCAAAGACACCTAGGACATCCGATGAATATGGTGTCTTAATTACAGAGATGCTTAATAAGAATCAGATTGCGATAAAGAATATCACAGGCGTTATTGTAGCCAGTGTAGTTCCTAATATTATGCATTCTCTGACAGGTGGTATTAGACGCTATGTAAATGAAAAGATTCTGACGGTAGGTGCAGGAGTTAAGACAGGAATCAAGATTGTAACAGAGAATCCAAAGGAAATTGGTTGCGACAGAGTAGTAGATGCGGTAGCTGCTTATGAAATATATGGTGGACCTGTTCTTGTAATTGATTATGGTACAGCGACTACTTATGACTTGGTAACAGCAGATGGCTGCTTTGCAGCAGGAATTACAGCTCCGGGTATTCGTATCTCTGCAAAAGCTTTATGGGAAGGTACCGCTAAGCTTCCAGAGATTGAGATTAAGAAGCCGGCATCTATTTTAGCACAGGAAACCATTTCCAGTATGCAGGCAGGACTTGTATATGGTCAGATTGGACAGACTGAGTATATTATTCAGCGTGTGAAAAAGGAAACTGGTTATGATAATCTCAAGGTTGTTGCAACTGGAGGACTTGGACGAATCATTGCTGAGGAAACTTCTATGATTCAGGAGTACAACAGCTCTTTGACCTTAGAGGGACTCAGAATCATTTATGAGAAGAATAACAGGTAATAGTAATGGAGTTAAAAATAGGGAATGTAACCCTTGAAAATAATGTGATTCTTGCACCGATGGCAGGGGTCACAGACTTGCCATTCCGACTCTTGTGTAAAGAGCAAGGGGCAGGACTTTTATGTATGGAGATGGTAAGTGCCAAGGCAGTACATTATAATAATAAAAATACAGAGGCACTGATGGAGATTCATCCTGATGAGCAGCCGGTTTCTTTACAGCTATTTGGTTCTGAGCCGGATATTATGGCAGAAACGGCAGCAAGAATTGAGGAGCGTCCCTTTGCTATTTTAGATGTCAATATGGGCTGTCCCGTTCCGAAGGTGGTAAATAACCATGAGGGAAGCGCTCTGATGAAGGAGCCAAAGCTTGTCGGGGAAATCGTAACAGCTATGGTAAAGGCGGTAAAAAAGCCAGTAACTGTTAAGATACGAAAAGGCTTTGATGATGACCATGTCAATGCGGTTGAAATAGCAAAAATCATTGAGGCAAGCGGAGCTGCTGCCATTGCGGTACATGGCAGAACCAGAGAACAGTATTATTCCGGCAAGGCGGACTGGGATATTATCCGTCAGGTGAAGGGAGCAGTAAAGATTCCGGTTATTGGAAACGGAGATGTGACAGATGCCGTTTCTGCGAAAAAAATGATGGATGAGACAGGCTGTGACGGCATTATGATAGGTCGTGCAAGCCGTGGAAACCCTTGGATTTTTAAGGAAATTACACAGTATCTGGACACCGGAATCTTGCCAGAGCGCCCATCGATGGAAGAGGTACGAAATACCATTCTGCGTCATGCGGCATTGCAGCTGGAATTCAAGGGTGAGTATACCGGAATCCGCGAGATGCGAAAGCATGTAGCGTGGTATACCGCAGGCTATCCGCATTCTGCAAAGCTTAGACGCATGGTAAACGAGATGGAGACATTTGCGGAACTGGAAGAGAGTATTTGTGATATATTTCGGTAAATAGCATATAAAAATGCAACATAGACATGCCAAGTTGCAACATGCGCATGGACAACTTGAATAGAGATTGGATTTATGTAATGATATAACCAGCCCAAGAGAAAACGGGCTGGTTATTTTTGTAGAAGGTGTCAAGGCACATTCTATGATAAAAGGCGACAAATGGGGAGAAGAGAATGCAGGTTCATTACTACAAGGATGAAAAATTACAGGAAAACAGAGTTGAGGTTTATTTTAATAAACAAGACGAGGAGATAAAAAACCTCAGGGCATTTTTGGAGGATGACAAAGTACTGCTTGGCAGTAAAGATAAGAGTACCAAGAGGATTTTTCCGACAGAGATTTTTTATCTGGAAATCGTAGACAGACATTGTTTTGCTTATCTGGAAAGCGATGTGTACCAGCTGGAGATAAGCCTGAGGGATTTCTTGGAGAAATATCATACATATGGTTTTGTACAGATTGGGAAGTCCACGATAGTAAATGCGAAGAAAATAGAGCATATCGTACCGGATATCAATATGCGAATGCATTTGATTTTGGAAAATGAGGAGCGGCTTGTAGTGAATCGTAGCTACAAAAAAGAATTCATGGCACATTTGAAGGGAGAGGGAAAAGACAATGAAAATCATCAGTAAGAAAGAATTTATGCCAACGGTGTGTGTATGCTATACGGTATTATCGCTTGGAAAGATTGTATTAGAGTATATGACACAAGGAAGATTTGGAAACTTTCAGGCGAATATGCTGGTTATGTTTGTAATTTCCTTAGCTGCAACCTTTGTACTTTCACAACATTACCGGTTTGAACGATTTCCATTGCTTGCAGTCATTTTGGTGCAGTATCTGCTATTAATTGCCGGTGTGATGGGATTTATCTGGATATCAAGCTTTTGGACTGAGGTACATCCGGATGGTTATCATGATATGTTCTGGTCCTTTACGATACCGTATATAATTGGTGCAGGGGTGTATTATTTAGGACTGTTTCATGAGATTAAAAAGGCAGATAAGCTGTTGCAGGAATATAAAGAAAATAAAATTTGATAATATAGCAAGATAAGGTAAAAGAATTGTGTAGTAGGTATGTGTACTTACGGCGAATATCGAAATAAAAATATTATACATATAAAGAAGGAAAGGGAGTATTGAGAGATGAAAGCAATGACAGTAGGAAAGAAGAGAGAGAAAAAAGCAGAGAAGAAGATTACAGGCTGGAGTTATATGGATTTAGCAATTACGGCATTTGCAGGACTTGGTATAGAAGTATTGTATGCCTTTTTCCTGGAACCATTCTTATATGGGGAAGCTATGCAGGAATGGGGAGCTGTACAGAATATTTTCCATTGGATTCTTACCTGTGTTACATGGGGATTGATGGCATTGTATGTGGTTCGTTCAGGAAAGAAGCAGTTACAGTTTGATATATGGGAGAAGGGAGAGAAAGTAAAGCCTTGGCAGTGGGCGCTCGTATTGGTAGCTGTAGTAGCGTGTATTGTGATGAATTATAGAGACTGGGGCGGATTTAAGTTTGTGATGGAGTTTCAGAAAAAAGGTATTGTTTTGTTTTCTTTTCAGTATCTGTATTACATGTTTGAAACCGTATTAGTATTGCTGATTGTTGTTTTCGGGCAAAAGGCAATGGAGTTGTGGTTACAGCATAAGAATATCCCTTGGGGCGGAATTGTATGTGGCCTGACATGGGGACTTGCTCATGCAATGACGAAAGGAAGCCTGGAAATGGGACTGATGGGATTGCTGTGGGGAACATTGTTTGGTAGTGCTTATCTTTTGACAAATCGTGACTGTAAAAAGGCGTATGTCATTATGCTGATTATGTTTGCATTTTAATATGGATAATAGGGCTCAGATGTAAAGCTGAGCCCTTTGTATGTGCTTTATTCTATTGACATCAATTCAAAAAAAGGCTATAATATCATAGCTTATAGGGCGTAGTCTGCCCAAAATACGGTAATATTATTTTGCAGAAGAAATAGATGACATATATTATAATTTAAAAAAGGAGAGGGAACACTCATGGAAGCAAAGAAGAATCTATTAACTCGTGAAGGTCTGAAAAAGTACGAAGATGAATTACATGAACTGAAGGTTATCAAGAGAAAAGAAGTTGCTCAGAAGATTAAGGAAGCAAGAGAACAGGGTGACTTATCAGAAAACGCTGAGTACGATGCAGCAAAGGACGAGCAGCGTGATATTGAAGCAAGAATTGAAGAGCTTGAGAAAATCTTAAAGAACGTAGAAGTTTTCGATATGGAAGAGGCTGCAAGCAACGATAAGGTAAGCTTTGGTCTTGTTGTTAAGGTAAAGGATAATGAATTCGATGATGAAATGGAATTCAAGATTGTAGGTGCAACAGAGGCAAACAGCTTAAAGGGTAAGATTTCTAACGAGTCTCCTCTTGGAAAAGCATTAATCGGCGCTAAGAAGGGTGATGTTGTAACCGTAGAAGCACCAGCAGGAATTATCGAATATACCATTTTGGACATTTACAAGCCAGAATAAGTTTGAAAGGAGTATTGGAATGTCACAGGAACAGAACAATAACCAGAAGAATCAGGAGCAGGATGTAAATCAGCTCTTAAAGGTTAGAAGAGAAAAGCTTGCAGCATTGCAGGAAGCAGGAAAGGATCCTTTCCAGATTACAAAATATAATCAGACTCATCATACCTCTGATGCAAAGGAGCTTTATACAGCACATGAGGCTGAGCTTTTAGCAGGAAGACCTGAGCCATCTGTAGAAGGTCTGGATGAGCAGCAGGCTAAGGAAGTATTGAATGCAGATTATAATGAGAGAAGAGCCATTATGGATGCAAGTCCTATCGAGGTTTCCATTGCAGGACGTATGATGTTCAAGCGTGTTATGGGAAAAGCTTCTTTCTGTAATATTCAGGATTTAAAGGGTAAGATTCAGGTATATGTAGCAAGAGATGCGATTGGCGAAGAAGCATATGCAGAATTTAAAAAATCCGATATCGGTGATATTTATGGTATCAAGGGATATGTTTTCAGAACGAAAACCGGTGAGATTTCTGTTCATGCAGTAGAAATGACCATGCTTACCAAGAGCTTACAGATTCTTCCTGAGAAGTTCCATGGACTGACCGATACCGATACACGCTATCGTCAGCGATATGTTGACCTTATTATGAATGAGGACAGCATGAAGGTATTTTTGAAGCGTTCTCAGATTATTAAGGAGATTCGTAACTTCCTTGCAGAGCGTGATTTTATTGAAGTAGAGACTCCAATGCTTGTATCAAACGCAGGTGGAGCTGCAGCAAGACCTTTTGATACACACTACAATGCTCTGGATGAAGATGTAAAGCTTCGTATTTCTCTTGAGCTTTACTTAAAGAGATTAATCGTAGGTGGAATGGAAAGAGTATACGAAATTGGTCGTGTATTCCGTAACGAAGGTGTAGATACCAGACATAACCCGGAATTTACTCTGATGGAATTATATCAGGCTTATACTGATTATGAAGGTATGATGGAATTAACAGAGTCTATGTTCAAGTATCTTGCAGAGAAGGTATGCGGTACTTCCAAGATTGTTTATAATGGCATGGAAATCGACTTCGGCAAGCCATTTGAACGTATTACCATGATTGACTGTATCAAGAAGTATGCAGGTATTGACTTTGATACCGTTGCAACAGATGAAGAAGCTAAGGCATTAGCAAAGCAGCATCATGTAGAGTTTGAAGAGCGTCATACAAAGGGCGACATCGTAAACCTCTTCTTCGAGGAGTTCTGCGAGAAGAACTTAATCCAGCCGACCTTTGTTATGGATCATCCACTGGCTATTTCTCCACTTACTAAGAAGAAGCCAAGCGATCCTTCTAAGGTTGAGCGTTTTGAATTATTTATTAATACATGGGAAATGTGTAACGCATACTCTGAGTTAAACGATCCAATTGACCAGAGAGAGCGTTTCGCAGCACAGGACGCAGCTTTTGCAGCCGGTGACGAAGAAGCAAACCACACAGACGAGGACTTCTTAAATGCCCTTAGCGTTGGTATGCCACCAACTGGCGGTATCGGTTATGGTATCGACAGATTGGTTATGTTATTGACTGACTCACAGGCGATTAGGGATGTATTATTGTTCCCGACGATGAAGTCACTTGATAAATAAATGCAGTAAAATCAAGGGTTTGAGGACATCAAAGAGAATTTTTACTACAAATTTACTACAAATCTACAACGCATAATGCAGTATAATACACGATAATGCAGAGTAGACGGAATAATTGAATTTAATATTTGTACGAATTAAGGACATTTTTCTAAAAGAAATTTTGGAAGAG
>JAFSGY010000004.1 GCA_017440575.1 Lachnospiraceae bacterium
AATAGTGCAGTCCAAACCAAAAAACAAAAAACTTCATAAACAACGTCATGGCGAAGCCCCCTTCGCTCTTTTGTCATGTCATTTTTCATTTCCTGCTTATTATACATCATATCTGACTTTTTGAGAACTTTCCTATAAAGTCAAAAAAGTGCCAGACCTATGGCAATCGCCACAGGCTGACACAGTTCGACATTTTTTTACAGGGCTTCTCCACCCTTTGCTTTTGCTGCTTTCTCAACAGTTTCCTTTGCCGGAGCCTTTGCTGCTTCCTTCTGCTTATCCTTGAGATCCTTTAATACGGAACCTTTTTCTTCTTTTTCAACAGCAGCTTCCTTTTCCTGCTGTCTTGCCTCAAATTTCTCAGCAAGCTCAAAAATATGTTCCTTGGAATCATAATGATAAACATTATCGGTAAGCTTTTCTTCCGGACTTACCTGGGTAGCATTGACGTCCATAACCATAGCTCTCAGCTCATCTGCCCCCTTTTGTCCATCATCAGGTACTAACAAAATTTCATGAATCGACGAAGGGAGAATAAAGAAGTCTCCGCCGATCTTTTCAGCTGCCTGATCCATGAAATCCTGATAAGCAAGAACACCTGCGCCGGAATTCTTATCGGGTACCGTTGCAACATACATCATTTCTTCTGTCTGTTCAGGAATTCCCATCATTTCAAATACTTCCGGGCCCATCATTTCCCTCATCACTTCATTCATTCCCTGAATCACTGCCGGTCTGATCTCCGGTGCATTTTCCAATGCATCTGCCTTAAGCTGCTCCGGGGTAACTCCCATTCTCTCAATCAAGTCATTCGATACAAGGATGGAAGATCTTCCGTTGTCATTGCTTTCTAGTACAAATTTGTAAACCACTGCAAGATCTTCAATACGGTCATGTGGAATCTTGGAAAGTAAATCCTCATTTGTTTCTGCTGAGATTACTTCAATAGAAAGTTTGTCTTTCATTGCATCGTAATCCATAAGAGCACTTACATCAACTGTAGGTGCATTATTAAGACCCTCAGCAATCACATTCGCTGCACTGGCAACAACTCCTTGATAGTCACCGGAGTTCTCATAAGCTGCAAAAGCCTGTTCCAGATTGAAATTGACTCCCACATTGCTTCCTTCCGGTGCAACTGACATTGCCTCGTATTTCTGATTTGCTTTCTCTACTTCATTAAAATTCACTGTTACCTCTCCGTATCCTCTTTCATAAAGATTCTGCTTAATGTCCTCAGCAAACTCCTGCTTGAATGTTTCGTAATCCATCGTTTTCCTCTCTTTCTCATTAGAACCTTGAAAATTCATTACCGTGTACTCATCGGGAATGTTCTCTCGGTCACCATCGTAATATTCTGTAAAGGATTCCTGTGTATCTCTCACATATCCATAAGTTGTAAACTGTCCGCTTTCGTTAATGGAAACGTCCCTGCCGATTGCCTCATAATCAATGTAATCTGCCAGTTGTTCCGGAACCTGCATCATCCCTAATTCATAGACATAATACCTTCCAAGGTCTGCTTCATCCTCAACACCCGGATAAACATCATATTTATCCAGATTGTCGATAAGATTGATTACATCTTTTACGCTGCCTGTATAATCACTGATCTGCATGGCTGCCTGAAAATGCTCATACTCATGATTGTCCAGCTCCTGTAATTTGGAAGCCAGATAATTGAGTTCATCCAGACTTTCATATTCTCCAAGTTTGTCATACAGCCCGCTGACGTAGCAGTCATAATCACTGATGAACCATTCTTCATAAGGATTACCGAACTCGTCTTTGGAGCCGATGCCAATTCTTTCAAATACTTTCTGCAGTTCTTCTGATGTGGTAGGGAACTTTACCCATTCGCCAACCAGTTCCCCCTCGTTATACTTTCCGAGGTTTGTGATGAAGGCTTCAAACGGACAATCATGGTCATATTCATAACCCATCTCATTTCCTCCTTCATTTACTTCCGAATCGTCATCCGGTTTCGAGCATCAAAAAAGCGCCGGCCTACCACCTTTCAGTGATAAGCTGACGCTTGATTTACTACCCATATTCTTTTGCAAAAGAGAAACAAACGAGCTGTTGTTTCTCCGTTTCTTGCCTCGTTTGTCTATGATAATATTATCACACCCTAAAACCGAAAAAAAGAGGCAGAATATTAGTCTTTTGTTAGTTTTATATGTAATTTTATTAGTTTTTTACGTATGGTAACTACTCTGCATTTTCTATGTAACTCTACAAACTGAAATTTGCACTTTACTCTACATGAAACACCCTCAAGGTCTCATTTACAAACTTTTCTGTTTCATTCAGCCATGGTCCATGTCCAGAATGTTCAAACCATACCAATTCCTTTTCAGGTGCCTCCAATATATTGTA
>JAFSGY010000034.1 GCA_017440575.1 Lachnospiraceae bacterium
CGCCGGCAAAGGCAAGAAAATCAATTACCTTGAAAATCACATTAAGCCATACAGAAAAGGAAAAAATCGATCAATTATGCAAAATAGGAACAGAAGCGATTTGTGCCTGTCTTACAGAAGCCGGAACGGTTGAATATAAATACGAGGCAGCAAATAATTTTGAAATGAATATTGGGACGTGGGAGATGACTGGAGGGTATCTGGGATATTGGATTGTTACATATAGGTTTTCCCCTAAGTTTATCAAGGGGCAATCAAAATTGCTAAAATTGAGTGAGGAAGAATGGAATTATTGGAGTAGTTATACTTAATTGTGAAAAAGCAACCAAATGCGGTTGCTTTTTCATGTGATAGGAAATTGCTGTTATGTAGTGGTAGTTATACAAGAATTTCGTAAGAAATTCTTGCCAAAGTGCGTGCGCTGGCACGCACTTTGGCAATATGTAGAGAAGGGAGAATTTGTGATGAAAAAAGTTACACAGATATTCATAGTAATAGAACTGGTATGTCTTTTGGGACTTTTTCTATATACACAGAAAGAAGAAAAACCAGAGGTTGCAGAACAGATAGAGGAAACTACAACTTTAGAAGAGTCACAGTCAGATGATATAGTGGCTGTATTGGAAGAGTCATGTAAAGAAGAGGAATCAGAAACGGAGGAAGAATCCACCGTTTCACATGAGGAATCTGAACAGGAAGATTTTTATGCTATTGTGACGGAGAAGTCTCAAATAGAGGTAGAAGAATATGCAAGACAAGTAAAAGAGCTTTTTCTAAATCATAAGTGGGATAAGATAGCAGAGATGATCTCTTATCCAATAGAGATTGATGGTATAGAGTATGCAGAATTTTCTGATGTAGTGCAATTAGAACTTGATAATAAATATAGTGAAATGTTTATGAGTGCTTTGGGACAGGAAAGCTGCCAGGCGATGTATTGTGATAGTGATGGTATTTGTCTGGGAAGTGGGGAAATCTGGATAGCAGAAGTGGAACAGAATGGAAGTAAAGAATTAAAAATTGTATCAATTAATAGATTGATGAAAAGAGAAAAGGAAACGAATCTGCTTGTGAGGGAGAAGTATCAGAAAGCAGACTGGACTGCGGCTCGTGAGACGAAGTATATATATGACAATCAGGAGCAATTATGGAAAACGGTGCGATATGATGGGGAAGGAAAAGTTCAGGAAGTATGTGAAAAATTCTATGACTTAGATGGAAACGTTGTGAAATGGATATCGTATGACGAAGAAGGGAATAAGACAGCTATTAGAGAGAACCATTATGATGAAAGTGGAAAATTATATAAAGGGATCTTATATGATGGAGAAGGAAAAACTACAGAAACATATGAGAGCAATTACAATAAAGAAGGGAACTTGTTAAAAGAAGCGACGTATGATAGTGAAGGAACTGTTATTCAATCGTATGAGTGCAGCTATGATAAAAATGAGAATTTGCTAGAAGAAATCTCATATGATAGCGAAGGTACAGTATCAAAGACTTATGATAGCCAAGGAAGATTGCTAAAAACAGTAACACTTGATTCTGCAGGAAATAGTGTAGCTATGGAAGAGAATAGCTATGACAAAGCAGGGAATTTGCTAGAAGAAACCTCATATGGTAGCGAAGGAAAGATTACAGAAATAGTAGAGCATAGTTATGATGAAGCAGGCAATCTGATAAAAAAAGTTTTTTATGATGGAGAAGGTAAAAAGACGGGAATGGATGAATATAGTTATGATGATGAAGGGAAATTAGTAGAAGTAAAAGACTATACAGAGAATACGGGCATATATGGTATTTCTCCGGAAGCTATGGAAATGATTGGGAGTTACACGACAATATATTATGATGAGAATGGAAGGATAATAAAAGAGAGTTCAAGTTATGCGATTCCTGCTTTTCAGGTAACATCTGGAGTGAAAGAATATAAATATGATAAAGAAGGCAATTTGGTGGAATTCACAATAGAAGGATTTGCGAAGCTAAAATATGAATATACTTATAATGAACAGAATCAAATGGTAAAATATACATATTATTATGATGGTGAGATAAGAGAAAGTAGAGAATGTTTCTATATGATAGGTTAAGAAAAGGAAATGCAACAATTTGCATAAAGCATAGTATGGCAGTATAATATAAAAATAGAAAGGTGGTATTTAGAGGTGTGTATTTTAAGCTGTTCCGAACGTTTTAATACAGAACTAACGATAAAAAGAATGAATTCCATCTGCAACGATTCATACACAATATGAAATAACAAAAATAGGAGAATATAAGAATGAATACATCAAAGGTTACAGAGAATTTTTTAAGATATGTGAAGATTGATACCCAGTCAAGGGAGGAGTTTGCTGATCATGTGCCGTCCACAGATAAGCAGAGAAATTTGGCAAAGCTGTTGTATCAGGAACTAATGGATATGGGAGCATCCAATGTACGTTATGATGACCTGCACAGCTATGTGTATGCTATGATTCCTTCCAATCAGGAAAAAGAGGTTCCGTCGATTGGTTTTATTGCACATATAGATACTTCTGATGCGGTAAGTGGCGAAAATGTAAAGCCGAGAATTATTGAGAATTATGATGGACAAGATATTGTGTTAAATGAAGAACTGAATATTGTAACACGCGTTGCAGAGTTTCCGATGCTGAAGGACTGTGTAGGGAAGTCATTGATTGTGACAGATGGTAATACACTTCTTGGTGGTGATGATAAGGCTGGTGTGGCAGAGATTATGACTATGGCAGAGTATTTTCTGACACATCCTGAGGTGAAGCATGGAAAGATTTGTATTGGTTTTACACCGGATGAGGAAGTGGGAAATGGTGTGGAATTCTTTGATATCAAGGGCTTTGGTGCGGACTATGCGTATACGGTAGATGGTGGTGAGCTTGGTGATATGAGCTATGAGTGTTTCAATGCAGCAGGAGCAAGATTGAGTGTGCGTGGAAAGAGTGTGCATCCTGGCTCTGCAAAGAATATCTTAAAAAATGCCATTAAATTGGTATCAGAGTTTGCAGATAGGCTTCCGAAGGAAGAATGTCCAGAATGTACCGAAGGCTATGAGGGCTTCTATCATATTACAGATATTAAGGGAACAGTTGAAGAGGCAGTGGCTGACTTTATCATTCGTGACCATGATAAGGCGTTATTTGAAAAGCGTAAGGCTTACTTTGCACAGGTGGCCAGAGAACTGAATGAAAAGTACGGCGAGGAGCTGTTTAAGGTAGAGATTAAGGATTCTTATCAGAATATGAAGGAAATGATTGAGAAGGAAATGCATCTGGTGGAGAATGCAAAACAGGCAATGCTAAAGGTAGGTGTTACATCAAAGGTATCGCCAATCAGAGGTGGTACAGATGGTGCAAGACTTTCTTTTGATGGATTGCTATGTCCAAACCTTTGTACAGGTTCAGAGGGACATCATGGAAGAAATGAGTTTGCATGTATAGAAGATATGGAAAAGATTGTAGAAATATTGAAGCAGATAGTGCTTATCTATGCGGAGTTTTAAATAATCTATGGCGCTTTACTGCAATTAATGATATACTTAATTTGTGTGATTGTATCTATTTTCGTGATTATTGAAATATCTGTAATTATTCAGCAGGAATACACATTTATGGCGGAATAATTACATGCGTCTTAAGAGGGAATTATGCATGAAACAAAGAATTAAGTTAAAGGGTAGATTAAAAGCATATCTGCAGACAGCCATTATTCTTGGTATTGTGCTGGCAGGAGTAAATGTTGGAATATATTTTTTAGATATCCATTCGGGGGTAATTGTAAGTATTTTTTTGGTCGTGTACTTTACAGCAATGTTGATTTTACTATATCATAATAAGCCGATTATTATGAATGAGTTTATCAGTTTTGCCACACAGTATGGACAGATTCAGAGAAGACTGCTTCGTGACCTGGAGCTTCCGCATGTTCTGATGGATGAAACAGGTAAGATTATCTGGACCAATATTGCATTTGAAAATGTAGTGCATAAGGAAAAGGGTTATCGTAAGTCGATAACGACACTTTTTCCTTCCATTACCAGAGAAAAGTTACAATTTGACTATGAGGCACAGTTTGAACTGGAATTTGAGCAGCGTGAATATACGGTGAAGCTTAAGAAAATCTCAATTCAACAGGTTTTAGATAACAGTGATGTGATTCAGAATGAGGATGTTGAGGGCTATCTGATTGCAGGCTATTTATTTGATGAAACGGCATTGAAGGCTGCAATAAGGGAAAATGATTCGCAGAGTCTTGTTGTAGGTTATATTTATCTGGATAATTATGATGAAGCGCTGACCAGTGTGGAAGAGGTTAGGCGTTCGCTACTTACTGCATTGATTGATCGAAAGATAAATAAATATATTTCGTCTTTGGATGGAATAGCTAGGAAATTAGAGAAAGATAAGTATATCGTCATTATGCGAAAGCAATCTTTGCTGACATTAAAGGAAAATCGTTTTGATCTATTAGAGGATGTGAAGACGGTAAATATCGGTAATGAGATGGCGGTAACGGTAAGTATAGGTATGGGGCATGATGCGCCTACATATGCGCAGAATTGTGAGTTTGCCAGAACAGCGATAGACCTTGCATTAGGTCGTGGTGGTGACCAAGCAGTTATTAAGACACCACAGTCTATTGTATATTATGGCGGAAAGAGCCAGCAGGTGGATAAGAATACTCGCGTTAAGGCAAGAGTTAAGGCACATGCTTTGCAGGAAATTATTACCAGTAAGGATAGAGTTATTATCATGGGACATCGTCTTGGAGATATGGACTGTTTTGGCTCTGCTGTTGGTGTAGCGTGCATTGCAAGGGCATTAGGTAGAAAGGCTCATATTGTATTGAATGAAATGACAACATCTATTAAACCATTGGTTGAGCTATTTCACGATAGAAGTGTTTATGATGAGGACTTTATTATTAATGGTTCAGAGGCTGTAGAGCTTGCCGGAAATAATACAGTTCTGGTCGTAGTAGACGTCAATAAACCGAGTATTACAGAGTGTCCGGAGCTGATTAAAATTTGTAAAACGGTTGTTGTACTTGACCATCATCGTCAAAGCTCAGAGGTAATTGAGAATGCAACGCTTTCTTATGTGGAGCCATATGCATCAAGTGCCTGTGAAATGGTTGCAGAGATTTTGCAATATGTAGAGGAAGAGGTTAAGGTAAAGTCTAATGAGGCAGATTGCCTTTATTCCGGTATTATTATCGATACCAATAATTTTACAGCTAAGACAGGTGTCAGAACATTTGAAGCAGCGGCGTATTTAAGAAGATGCGGTGCAGATGTGACAAGAGTCCGTAAGATGCTTCGTGATGATGCAAAAGAATATAAAGCTAAGGCAGAAGCAGTTAGAAATGCAGAGATTTATAAGAATGCTTATGCGATTTCAACTTGTCCGGCAGATGGATTAGAAAGTCCTACCGTAGTAGGAGCACAGGCTGCAAATGAGCTGTTAAATATCAATGGTATTAAGGCAAGCTTTGTGATAACAAGTTATCAGAATCGGATATATTTTTCTGCGAGATCCATTGATGAGGTGAATGTACAGATTATCATGGAGCGTCTCGGTGGCGGTGGACATATGAACATTGCCGGTGCGCAGATTGAGGGTATCTCACAAGAAGAAGCAATATCAATTATAAAAGATACAATAAATAATATGCTAGAAGAGGGTGCAATATAATGAAAGTTATTTTATTAGAGGATGTTAAATCAGTAGGAAAAAAGGGAGACTTAGTAGAAGTAAGTGAGGGCTATGCAAGAAATTGCATTTTGAAGAAGAAGCTTGGCGTTGAGGCAACAAGTGTAAACATGAATAACTTAAAGCTGCAGAAGGCGAATGAAGAGAAGATTGCAAAGGAGCAGTATGAGGCTGCAGTTGCTCTTGGAAAAGAAGTAGAAGAGATGTTGGTTAAGGTAAGTATCAAGTCCGGTGAAGGTGGAAAGACCTTCGGTTCTATCTCTTCTAAGGAAATCGCCAAGGCAGTGGTTGATCAGTATGGCAAGGAAATTGATAAGAAGAAGATTCAGATGCAGGATGCCATTAAAACAGTAGGTACACATGAAGTAACGGTTAAGCTTCATCCGAAGGTAACTGCAAAGCTTCGTGTAAAGGTTGAAGAAGCTTAAATAAAATAATGATAGAAATTTTTTGGCAAGTCTATGTTAAGTTAGCATAGACTTGTATGTTATTAGCTAGTGGAGGTTTATTATGCCTGAAATGGATGAGGCGATATTAAAAAGGGTTTTACCGCATAGTATTGAGGCGGAGCAGTCTGTTATTGGTGCGATGTTAATGGATAAGGAAGCCATTACCATTGCAAGTGAGCAGATTAATTCCGATGATTTCTATGGAAAACAGTATGGAATCCTTTTTGATACGATGGTGGAACTGAATGATGAGGGAAAGCCAGTTGACCTGATTACTTTGCAGGATCGATTGAAGGAAAAGGGTGTACCACCTGAAATCTATAGTCTGGAATATATTAGAGATATTATTACTACGGTTCCAACATCAGCAAATATCAAGTATTATGCTGGCATTGTAGCTGAGAAATCAGTATTACGCAAGTTGATAAGGGTAAATGAAGAAATTGCAAATAACTGTTATTCTCAGAAGGAATCGTTAGAGGTTCTCTTAGAGGAAACGGAGAAAAAGGTTTTTGAGATTGCCCAAAAGAGAAATCATGGTGATTTTGTTCCTATCAGACAGGTCGTCATGAATGCCATGAATATGATTGAAGAGGCTTCCAAACAAAAGGGAGCGGTTACGGGTATTCCGTCAGGCTTTCTTGATTTGGATTATAAGACCGCTGGATTTCAGCCTTCTGATTTGATTCTGGTAGCGGCGAGACCTTCTATGGGTAAGACTGCGTTTGTTCTTAACATAGCGCAGAATGTTGCTTTTAAGGAAAATAAAGCGGTTGCTATATTTTCGTTGGAAATGTCGAAGGAGCAGCTCGTAAATCGTTTGCTGGCTCTGGAGTCTAAGGTAAATTCTCATTCTATCAGAACTGGTAATATGAAGGATGATGAATGGGAACGTTTAATTGAAAGCGCAGATGTGATTGGCCGTTCTAATCTATTGATTGATGATACACCGGGTATCAGTCTTGGTGAGTTACGTTCTAAGTGTCGTAAATTCAAATTGGAATATGACCTACAAATGATTATTATTGACTACTTACAGTTAATGACGGGTTCTGGAAAATCAGAATCCAGACAGCAGGAAATCTCAGATATTTCGCGAGGCTTAAAGGCTTTGGCACGAGAACTGCATGTACCTGTTATCTCATTATCGCAGTTATCTCGAGCGGTAGAGCAAAGACCTGATCATCGACCGATGCTTTCTGACCTTCGAGAATCAGGAGCGATTGAGCAGGATGCCGATGTGGTTATGTTTATTTATCGAGACGATTACTATAATAAAGATACTGAGCTTAAGAATGTAGCTGAGATTATCATTGCCAAGCAGAGAAATGGTGCTATTGGTACGGTAAATCTCGCATGGTCGCCGGATTATACACAGTTTGCCAATTTGGCGAAGTAGAAAAATATATTGTATCGTATTAGTTTGGGATGTATTTTTCACATAACTATGAAGATATAGAATAGTTATGAATAAGAAGGTTTTACTAGGCTTGCCATTGGAATGTGGTAAGCCTAATTTTATGCGTTAATAAGTACTGTAATGTCATGATAGTTAATAAAAAATGTGAAGTAATTTCTTTGAATGATTGCCGCTTGGTGATAAATAGTATTTAAAATTCAAAGTGTTTGGGTATAAAAATAATGTGAAAAAAGGTTGACTCTAACGTTACGTTATAGATTATTCTTGCTATAGAGAGGTGATGAGAAATGAGAATGCTGATTAAAGAATTTGCAGATTTTACGGGAGTGAGTGTGCGCACACTACACTATTATGATGAAATTGAGCTATTGAAACCGGCGATTGTTGACGAACAAACGGGGTATCGTTATTATGACGAACAATCTCTTGAACGT
Organism: Lachnospiraceae bacterium; assembly: GCA_017440575.1. Lineage (GTDB taxonomy): Bacteria > Bacillota > Clostridia > Lachnospirales > Lachnospiraceae > COE1. The sequence goes on from JAFSGY010000034.1 coordinate 8,039, forward strand.
ATGCAGGAGATTTTGTTTTATCGAGAACTTGATTTTTCTTTAAAAAGCATTTGTTCCATCTTATCGTCTCCCGATTATGACAAAGACAAAGCGATGAAAGAGCAAAAAAGACTTTTAGTTTTGAAAAAACAGAGATTAGAAAGAATTATAGAAGCCTTGGATGCTTATCAGAAAGGAGAGAATGTAATGAAAGCGTTCGATAATACAGAATTTGAAGCTGCTCGCAAGCAGTATGAAGAAGAAGCAAAGGAAAAATGGGGAAAAACCGCTGCATATGCAGAATATGCAAAAAAAGCACAAGGTTATTCAAAAGACAAACAAAATGAAATAATGGCAGGTATGCAGGACATTCTTAAGGAATTTGCGTTATGTATGCAAGATGGAGAAAAGCCAGAATCTACACAGGCACAAGAGCTTGTGAAAAAGTTGCAGGCTTATATTACTGCAAATTATTACACTTGTACAAATGAAATTTTAGCCGGGCTTGGTAAGATGTATGTTGCCGATGAAAGATTTAAAAAGAACATGGATAGTCACGCAGAGGGCACAGCAGAGTATGTAAGCGAAGCTATCAGTATGTATGTCAGCATGTAAATTTGTATCACTTCGGAATTGTAATACTCCTATAGAAAAGAAATAGTGGAGATGTAGTTATGTCGGTTGATGCCGAGATTTGACGTTCGATTCCATGAATGATTTATTTACTATATGGACGAGTTGTGCTAAAATATGGAAGAACAATAATATATTGAGAATGAATACGAAAGAGAACATAAGGAGGCTTATGTTCTCTTTCTTGCGTTAAATTTGGGTTTGTCGAGGGGGATGGGCTGTCAGTGTGTTGGTTACATGTCCCGGACACAAAGCCTAAGAGTTACTAAATGTCCTCTTCTGACAGCTTTGATTAGCAACCTTTTTCGCAAACTCGCATGCGCTTTTTGGCGCATTGCTCAGACAGTGCTTCAGAGGTTGCGTGCTGTCATCAGAGAACATTAAGAAACTCTATGACTTTGCTTTAGGGACTTGTAACCAACACACTGACAGTCCCTGCCATACTTCGCTAACATGAAAGTTATTGCATTAAGGGCATATAGGATAAATAAACTAATGAAATACCCCGCAAAGTGTTTAAATTCTTCAAATTCTGTCGGGGGTGCGGACATTTTTCTGGACTATACTGTGTACCCCTTACTCCTTCTATAATCTAGCGGACTGAGTCCGCCGAGAGACATTTTTATCCGTTCATTCCGGAACCAGTTGATATAC
>JAFSGY010000005.1 GCA_017440575.1 Lachnospiraceae bacterium
AAATACGTTGGAGGAAATAGGAGCAATCAGTAGAAAAAATTTATATAAAATTTCGTGCTGTCAAGATTGCGGTAAGGAAAATGTTTGTCAGATTGAGTTGGATGATCATACCTTTTGCAACCTTTCGGCACAGAGCTGGTACCGCGTAATATCTGAAGGACTTAAGGCATGTGGGTATGTAAAGGGACAAAAGGTGACAAGTGTCATGATGGATTCCTGTGAGAATGTATGTTAATGAAGAAAAATGGGTAAGGAGTTGAAATGTATACGATTCCTTGCCTATTTTTTGATTTGTTAGAAAATATTTAATGAAATAATGAGAATTTCTTTTCAGTAAAGTGGGTTGATTTGCGAAAAGAGTTGTGTTACCATAACTGTGGTTAGAGTAAACTAACTGTGAATAAATCTTGTGAAAGCTCCTTGGAGAGTAGTAACTGCTGAATACTACTTTTTGAGGAGCAATATGCGGGAAAGTGCGAATGCTTAGTGAAATAGCGGATGCTGTTTAGGAAATGGCTTCGTTAAATAGAGAAAGGATGGGTAAAAAGATGAATTACTTACAGATTGAAAAAGTAATTGGTAGAGAAATATTGGATTCCAGAGGTAATCCAACGGTAGAGGCAGAGGTTATTCTGGCGGATGGAACCATTGGTAGAGGAACTGCGCCAAGTGGTGCTTCCACTGGTGAGTTTGAAGCTTTAGAGCTTCGTGATGGCGATAAAGGAAGATATTTAGGAAAGGGTGTTTCCAAGGCAGTTGGGAATATCAACACCGTTATCGCAGAAGTAATTAAGGGATTGGATGCGTCTGACATTTATGCAGTGGATAAAGCTATGATGGAAGCTGATGGAACAAAGGATAAGTCTAATCTTGGAGCAAATGCAATTCTTGCAGTATCGATTGCAACGGTAAGAGCAGCAGCAAATGCATTAGATATTCCATTATATCGCATGCTTGGTGGCGTTTCCGGCAATCGTTTGCCAGTACCAATGATGAACATTTTAAATGGTGGAGCACATGCAGCAAATACGGTTGATGTACAGGAATTCATGATTATGCCTGTAGGTGCACCGAGCTTCAAGGAAGCATTACGCTGGTGTGCAGAGGTATTCCATGCATTGGCAGCATTGTTAAAGTCTAAGGGACTTGCAACCTCTGTTGGTGATGAAGGTGGTTTTGCGCCAGATCTTGCTAGTGACGAAGAAGCAATTCAGTATATTTTGGAAGCTGTAAAGAATGCAGGTTATGAGCCGGGAAAAGATTTTATGATTGCCATGGATGCGGCTTCCAGTGAGTGGAAAGGGGCAACAAAGGGAGAATACATATTGCCAAAGGCTGGTACAAAGTTCACATCAGAGGGCTTGATTGAACATTGGAAGCAGTTGGTTGAAAAATATCCGATCATCTCTATTGAGGATGCGCTTGATGAAGAAGATTGGGAAGGCTGGCAGAAGCTTACCAAGGAGCTTGGTGATAAGGTTCAGCTTGTAGGAGACGATTTATTCGTTACCAATACAGAGAGATTGTCTAAGGGTATTGCACAGGGGTGTGGTAACTGCATTTTAATTAAGTTAAATCAGATTGGTTCCGTATCAGAAACTTTAGAAGCAATCAAGATGGCTCACAAGGCAGGTTACACAGCGGTTTCTTCTCACCGTTCAGGAGAAACAGAGGATACTACAATCGCTGATCTTGCAGTTGCATTAAATACCTGTCAGATTAAGACAGGTGCACCAAGTAGAAGTGAGCGTGTAGCTAAGTATAATCAACTTCTTAGAATTGAAGAAGAGCTTGGTGCAGGAAGTGTATATCCGGGAATGTTAGCATTTAATGTAAAACGCTAGTATATGTACACTAGATATCGCATAAGCGACGTTTCAGTGGTGTGCAAAAGATTATAAAAAGAAAGGTAAGGAAAGTATGGATAAGGTTTATATTGTATATTGGTCACAGACAGGAAATACACAGGCTATGGCAGAGGCTATCGGCAAAGGCGTAACAGCAGCAGGTAAGGAAGCAGTTGTGCAGTTTGTTACGGAAGCATCTCTTGATGAATTAAAGCAGGCAAAGGCATTTGCACTTGGTTGTCCTGCAATGGGAGCAGAGGTTTTAGAGGAAATGGATATGGAACCATTTGTAGCTGATGTAGAAGCTTTTGCTGCAGGAAAGACTATTGCATTGTTCGGTTCTTACGGATGGGGAGACGGACTGTGGATGCGTGACTGGGTTGAACGTATGAATGGCGCAGGCGCAACGATATTAAACGGGGAAGGCTTAATGTGTCAGGAGATGCCGGATGCGTCAGCTTTATCTGAATGTGAGAGCCTTGGAAAACAGCTTGCAGCATTATGATTACTTGTGTAATAAACGGTAAAGAGTTATGTTGGAAAATGGGGTAGTTACCAATTGCGCACCAACGCTTGCGGGAATGAAAAGTGCAAATCTTTTTAGTTATCGCTATGAATCAAGTGCAGAGGTTATCAGAGAATTGAAGGATATCAATAACAAGCTGAATACGCGTGGTGTATATGTAGAGGCGTTGCTGTGGCGAAAAGAATCAGTATTGATTTATGCATATCGCAAGACTTTTTTGGAACGTGATTTACAGCAGGAAGGGGCAAGAGCATTGCTTGCATCATATGGCTATCAGGAATATGGTGTAGATGCCTGTTTAGAAAGATTGAAGGAGCGTTTAACACAATATGATTGTTTTCCTCATGAAATAGGTATATTTCTAGGATATCCGCTAGAAGATGTGGTGGGCTTTATAGCACATAAGGGGAAGGATTGTAAGTTATGCGGAATCTGGAAGGTATATGGAAACGTGAGTGAAGCTGGTAAGCTGTTCCAGAAGTTGAAAAAATGTAGTGATATCTATATAAGGGTATTTCAAGAGGGTAGAAGTATTACGCAAATGACGGTTTGTACATAGTTTTATGATATTCCATAAAAGAAGAGGTATTGGCTAAGTGATTAGTTGATACTTCTTTTTTGTGGAATAGGAGATTGCTGTAACGTAGCGGCAATCATTTTTTATAGTATAAAGCAGAAATAAATCATGGAAGATAGTATGAAGAAAGTAAAAAAATACAAAAAGGAATGCAAAATGTAAAAATAAATGCGCAAAATTAACAAAACTGTGTGAAAAAAGTATAATTATTTTATAAAAGTGCGAATGAAGAAGCCTTGACGGTTATGTATAGAAGAAATATGGCGTTTATCATGTTGTTATGGTAAATGTTTTTTATATAATTTTTAGGAGGGAATTATTCATGAACAAGAAGAAAACTGCGGTTGAGGTGTATTTGTCTACGGTATTTAAGTGGGGACTTATTATCTTAGTATGTGCCTGCATGTGTGCAACGGTTATGTTTAATACCGAAAAAATATTTGGATTATATCCTACGGTACCATGGCTAGCAACCATTGGTTTGGGTGTAATGGATTCGATCTTTTTTGTGATTGCTATATTTATAGTAAAAACATCGTTTGATGGGGATGGATATTTAAAGGAAGGCAGACTGAGAATTGGTAAGATTTTTTCAGCGTGTGTATTGGTTATTCAGTGGAACTATTTATTATATATGCTGCCAACCAGAACTTTTTGGGGATTTTTGTTCTTTTTCCTTATTTTGATGGCATTCTTTTTGGATATTAAACTGCTGTTAATAAGCGGTTTGACTTGTATGGTATCTCTTTTCATTGGTTGGTTTATCCGAGGAACAGACCTGCTTCCGGTTAAGGATGAATTATTCCTTACAGATGTCCTGATGTGTTTGGTGGCGCTTGTGTTGTCGCTAACAGGATTGAGTATTTTTGTGTTTTTTGTTGCTCACTTTTTAGTAAATGCCAAGAAGGATGAATTAGAAAAAAATAATGAACATGTCACAAGTGTTCTTACAGAGATTCAGACATTGTCGGAAGGACTAAAGACAGCAGGCTTATCGTTATCGCAGGTTTCAGAAAATGAAAGTGCATCTGCCGAGGAACTGGCGGCAACAAGTGAACAGTTAGTTAAGAGTAGCAATACGTTGAGCTTCAAAACGGATGAAAGTATGACGAACCTAAGTGAATTAAGTGAATGGGAAAGTGTTGTTGCAGATAATGTTCAAAAGGTAGAGAGCACATCGAAAAACTTATTGGATAAGTCTACAGAGAATGAAAAGTTATTGAATGATTTACATACCATAAATGGTGAAGTATCAGAATCGATGCAGGCAACAACGGTAATTGCCAAGGAATTAGCGGAAGCTGTTCAGGAAATTGGAGTGACTTTAAATTTGATTAGTGATATTGCAGAATCTACGAATCTGTTAGCATTAAATGCTTCTATTGAAGCGGCAAGAGCCGGTGAAGCAGGTAAGGGATTTGGTGTTGTTGCAACGGAGGTAGGAAATCTTGCCAATAGTACACAGCAGTCATTGCAGGTTGTGCAAACCGTGATAGAAAGAGTTCAGCAGAGTGTTACAGGTATTACCAATCAGGTAGAAGAAAACTCTACCAAATTAGGTACTCAGAATGAATACTTTGCGAATGTGTTTAAAGGCATGCAGGATATGACAGAGCTGTTGAATGTATCCGTAAATGCAATCGGAACGATGGGAGAAGCACATAGCAAGCAGGCAGAGGTAATTAAGAAAACGGTATTAATCAATCAGGATATTGCAGAAAGCATCAGAAATGAAAATGAGCAGTTCCATTCCATCAATGCGATGGCAGAAAGTAATGCAAATGATACGACAGAGGTTGCAACTCAAGCTAGTGTGATTAATGAAATGGTAGATAGAATGACATTATTGTTAAAGCAGGAAGAATAAAGAACGTGTACATAAGAAAAGCCTTGAACAGATATGTTCAGGGCTTTTTTGAATATGCTAACAGTATTCTTATTTTTTTATTAATCGGGCAACAATATGCTTCTCAGCAAAGCCAATGGCAGGACCAAGTGTAAATGCCATGACAATGGTAATCAGACCAATTTTCTCACCGAGCAGAACACCAAGAATGGTAACACCAATGTCCCAACCCATTCTGACAAGCTTGAACGAAACCTTTGTCAGCTTCTTATTAATAATATACGGCATGGCATCATAAGGGGACGTTCCCTGCTGTATGGCTATATAAACAGCGACTGCGATAACAAAGATTCCTAAGGCAGGAATCGTAATCAGGATTCTGTTCAGCATAGGTTCAAAGAAATCGGTCGGCAAAATCATGCCATTAATCCATGAGAAAAAATCAAAGCTATAGCCAACGAGGAACATATTAGCAAGTGTCCCCCAGCCAATCTGGTCTTTGGCAAATAAAAAGACGAAGATAAAAAGTACACAGTTGAATAAAGCCTGCCAGTTACCAAGGGAAAATCCAAGCATCTTAGACATACCTAGATTGAACATGGTACATGGGTCTGTACCAAAGGAGGTTTGATTTAAAAAGGATAAGCAAAAGCCCATGGTAACAACGGATATAATGAGCCAAAATAATTCGATTTTAGTTATTGTTCTAAATTTCATATAGATACACCTCTGTTATAAAATTCCTTTTTCATTATATCGCACCCTATCGAGAAATCAAGTCAGCTTTTGGCTTTGTTTTATGTCATGATTTACCTTCTTGACAATGTCGAATATATGTTCTTATAATATAAAGGAGAAAGGCAGGGGATTCGTATGGAGCGGACATATATATGCATCGATTTTAAATCTTTTTATGCTTCGGTAGAGTGTGTTGATCGTGGACTTGATCCGCTGACAACCAATCTTGCGGTGGCAGACCCGGAACGAAGTGCGAAGACAATATGTCTTGCCATTTCTCCGTCTATGAAGGCTCTTGGGATTAAAAACCGTTGCAGAGTGTTTGAAATCCCTAAAAGTGTAAAATATATCACGGCACCTCCACGAATGAAACGATATATTGAGGTTTCTGCGGATATTTATGCCATTTACCTGAAATATATAGCCAAAGAGGACATTCATGTGTATTCAATTGACGAGGCTTTTATGGATGTGACCGACTATCTGAAGCTTTATAAAATGAATGCCAAAGAGCTTGCGATTCGCATTATGGGAGAGATTAAGGAGCAGACTGGAATTGTTGCTACGGCAGGAATCGGAACCAATCTGTATCTGGCAAAGATTGCGCTTGATATTACGGCAAAGCATGTAAAGGACAATATTGGTTATCTGGATGAAGAGAAATACTGCAAGACCTTATGGAATCATAGACCACTTACTGACTTTTGGAGAGTTGGAGCCGGAACGGTGAGAAGGTTGGGACAGGTTGGAATTTTGACGATGGGAGATATTGCACATGCAGACGAAGATATGCTATATAAGCTGTTTGGCGTGGATGCGGAGCTGTTGATTGACCATGCATGGGGAAGAGAACCTGTAACCATGGCGGATATCAAGGCATATAAGCCAAAAAATACATCCGTATCCAGTGGACAGGTGCTGGCAAGGGATTACAGCTTTGAGGAATGTAAGCTGATTGTAAAGGAAATGACAGATGCCTTATGTCTTGAAATGGCGGAAAAGGGAGTGGTTTCAAAATCAATCGGCTTAATGATTGGATATTCGAATGAATTGGATTTAAAGGCTGTGAATGGAAGTGCCATGTTGATAACCAGTACCAATTCTTATCGTGAAATGATTCCGCAAATGCTTGCTTTGTATGAGCGTATTGTGGATAAGGATAAGCCGATTCGCAGGCTGAGTGTGTCCTGTAATCAGGTAAGTGAAGAGGGAGAAGGACAGCAGCAGACGCTTTTTTCAGATCATAGGGAATCAGAGCGTGATAAAAAGCTGCAAAAGGCAGCACTAGAGATTAAGAAACGTTTCGGTAATAATGCATTGGTTCGAGGTATGGATTTGCAGGAGGAAGCAACGACAATGGAACGTAACCGACAGATAGGAGGGCATAAAAGTGGCGAATAACAGACCAAAAATGGATAGGGCAGATAGGGCAAAGCAGTTCATGCCCTTTGATGCCTTAAAGGGATTCCGGGAGGCATTGGCTGAAAAAGAGAGACTTGCTGAAGAGCAAAAAGGGGTTGCAAAAAATCTATTTTACGATATAATGAACAAGAATTGAAAATAGGGGAGCACACTGAAGTGGCTGAGAGTAAGCTGATTGGCTTAGACCCATAACCTGATTTGGATAATGCCAACGTAGGGATATATTGAGCGCTGTTTCTAAAGTGTGCTTTGGAATGCTATAAATGAGCGGATATACTACTTAGTTTGGTATACCGCTCTTTTTTGTGCTTCGGTTCGAAACAAGTGTAAAAGTGATTTGGAGCTTTTCATGCTTGTGCATAAAGCTATGAGTAAAATGATGAGAAAAGGAAGGTTGATTCAAATGAGAGAATACACAACACAAATGGATGCCGCAAAAAAAGGCATCATAACGCCGCAGATGAAAACAGTTGCCAGAAAGGAACACATAGCAGAAGAACAACTTAGGCAGCTGGTCAGTGAAGGAAAGGTTGTAATCTGCGCGAATAAAAAGCATACCTGTCTTGAACCGGAGGGCGTAGGAAGTATGTTACGCACCAAGATTAATGTGAATCTCGGTGTATCAAGAGATTGTAAGGATTATGACATTGAGATGCAGAAGGTGATGAGCGCCGTAGAGCTAGGAGCAGAAGCGATTATGGATTTATCCAGTCACGGCAATACACAGCCATTTCGTCAAAAGTTGACAGCAGAATGTCCAGTTATGATAGGAACGGTACCTGTTTATGATAGTGTAATCCATTATCAGAGAGATTTGGTAACGTTGACAGCAAAGGACTTTATTGATGTGGTACGTCTTCATGCTGAGGATGGTGTGGATTTTGTGACCTTGCATTGCGGTATTACGAAAAAGACAATTGAGCAGATTAAAAAACACAAACGTAAGATGAATATAGTAAGTCGTGGAGGGAGTCTTGTTTTTGCATGGATGAGTATGACAGGAAATGAGAATCCGTTTTATGAATATTTTGATGAGATTCTGGATATTTGTGAGGAATATGATGTAACGATATCCTTAGGAGATGCATGCAGACCAGGTTGCCTTGCAGATGCAACAGATGTATGTCAGATTGAGGAGCTTGTACGATTAGGTGAACTAACGAAGCGTGCATGGGCACATAATGTACAGGTTATGGTAGAAGGTCCGGGACATGTTCCGTTAAATCAGGTGGCTGCTAATATGGAGATACAAAAGAGCATTTGTATGGGAGCACCATTTTATGTGTTGGGGCCTCTAGTCACTGACATTGCGCCTGGATATGACCATATTACGGGAGCTATTGGCGGTGCAGTAGCGGCTATGAATGGAGCGGCATTTTTGTGTTATGTGACACCGGCAGAGCATCTGGCTTTGCCAAATGTAGAGGATGTAAAGCAGGGAATCATTGCGTCAAAGATTGCGGCACATGCAGCTGACATCGCAAAAGGCATACCGGGAGCAAGAGAGATTGATGACAGAATGGCAGATGCACGAAGAAATTTGGACTGGGAGAAGCAATTTGACTGCGCTCTTGATCCAGATACGGCAAGAGAAATCCGTGACAGTAGAAGTCCGGAGGATGACCATAGTGATACCTGTAGTATGTGCGGAAAATTTTGCGCTGTACGCAGCATGAATAAGGCACTGGCAGGAGAATACATAGACATTTTATAAGGAAAGGTGGATAGAAAGATGAAGCTACAAAAGGATGATTTACTGTTGTATGCCATTACGGATAGAAGCTGGTTGGGGGATAGCACTTTGACAGAGCAGGTGGAAAAGGCTCTAAAGGGTGGTATCACGATGCTACAGCTTCGGGAAAAAAATATGCCATATGAGCAGGTAAGGCAGACAGCAATCGAGTTAAAGACGCTGTGTAGGAAGTACAGTATTCCTTTTATTATCAACGATTATGTGGAATTGGCGAAGGAAATTGGAGCAGACGGAGTTCATGTAGGACAAAGTGACACGAGTGTCAGTAGAGCAAGGGCGCTTCTGGGAGAAAATGCAATCATAGGAGCAACTGCAAAGACGGTGGAACAGGCATTGGAAGCACAGGAACAGGGAGCAGATTATCTGGGCAGCGGAGCAGTATTTGGAAGTGGGACAAAGCTGGATGCAAAGCCCATGGAGCATGCATTGTTACAGAGTATCTGCGAGGCAGTATCCATTCCTGTTGTTGCGATAGGTGGAATTACCAGAGAAAATGTATCTGCCTTAAAAGGCAGAGGAATGTCAGGCATTGCGGTAATTGGTGGTATTTTCGGCCAGGAGGATCTACAACTGGCGGCATCAGAACTGAAGAAAATAATGCAGGAAATATAGATTTAACAAGTTAAATTGTAATAACACAGCGGCAGATTGGGGGCACCACCTTAGGTCGCTATAAAAAAGTAATGCATGTGAAGAAAAGGCAAGTAGATAAACATAGAAAGACATGGTTTTGCCAAAACAGAAGAAAGGCAGGTAAAGAGAACTATGAAAACAGCATTAACAATCGCCGGAAGTGATTCGAGCGGAGGCGCCGGTATCCAGGCAGATATCAAGACAATGACAGCACATGGCGTTTATGCCATGAGTGCAGTTACAGCGCTGACAGCGCAGAATACAACCGGTGTAACAGACATTATGGGAGTAGAGGCAGCGTTTTTAGGTAGTCAGCTAGATAGCATTTTTACAGATATTTACCCGGATGCCATTAAGACAGGAATGATTTTTTCGGCTGAGCAGGTATATGTAATTGCTCAGAAGATAAGAGACTATCAGGCGAAAAATATCGTAATCGATCCTGTCATGGTAGCAACTAGCGGTTCTACGCTTACAAGTAATGAAGTGGTAGAAACGATGAAAAAGGAATTGTTACCTTTGGCGACTGTAATCACTCCAAACATTTTTGAGGCGCAAGTGCTCTCCGGAATGGAAATAAGAAATGAAAATGACATGATAACAGCAGCAAAAAAAATATATGAAGCTTATGGCTGTGCAGTGCTGTGTAAAGGTGGACATTTACAGGAGAATGCAAATGACCTGCTTTATGCAGATGGAGAGCTGCAATGGTTTTATGGGGATAGAATATTCAATTCTAATACGCATGGAACCGGATGCACGCTTTCGAGTGCAATTGCAGCCAACCTGGCAAAGGGAAAAGAGCTTGCTTTGGCAATAAAACTGGCGAAGCAATATCTGTCAGGTGCCATTGGAGCAGGACTTAACCTTGGAAAGGGACGAGGACCGCTGAATCATGTATATACTTTTTCTTTTGGGCAGAAGCCGGATGGTAACAAGCTTGAAAATTCATAAACTGGATATTTTCCAAGCAACAAATTTGTGTAAGACACAAATTTGCATATGAAGGAGGAAAGGTAATTCTATGAAAATAACAAACGTAAAGAAATTAACCGTAACAGCAGTATTTACAGCCATCGCCGTAATCGGCTCCCTATTTTCGGTTCCGGTGCTGGGGTCAAAATGTGCACCGATACAGCATTTGGTGAATATTTTAGGTGCCGTCTTTTTAGGACCATGGTATAGTCTGGCAGCAGCATTTCTGGCAAGTCTGATTCGTAATCTGTTTGGGCTTGGTACATTGCTGGCATTTCCGGGCAGCATGTGTGGTGCATTGCTTGCGGGAATACTGTATCGTTATGGAAAAAATCTTTGGTTTGCGTATATAGGAGAAGTATTTGGAACAGCAATCATAGGCGGAATGCTGGCATTTCCAATTGCAGCATTTATATTAGGAAATGAGACAGCAGCGCTGTTTACTTTTGTTGTACCATTTTTAATAAGTACGGTAGGTGGTACGATTTTAGCAGCAGTTATTACGATTACTATGAAAAAATCGGGAATATTGGAGCGATTGAAAGGGCAGCTGGACTAAGGAAGCTTCCGATAGAGTTTCGTGTTTGTGAAGATGCTTAATAGTTTGAGGAATAATGTGTCAGAGCAGGTGAAAGTGATGGAAATAGAAAATGAGAAAATAAAGAAGTTAAGTGTAATATTGAGAGAACAAAAGCCATTAATACATTGTATTACCAATCATGTAACGGTAAATGATTGTGCCAATATTCTCTTGGCAGCGGGGGCATCACCAACTATGGCACATCATCCCAAAGAGGTAGAGGAAGTAACACAAGGCTGTGACAGCCTTGTGTGTAACCTTGGTGCCACGGATGATTATGAGGCAATGCTGATAGCAGCAAAGGCAGCGGATAAGTCAGGGCATCCGATTGTGATAGACCCTGTTGGAGTAGGTGGTTTCGGCTTTCGTAGGGAACAATTCTGGAAACTGACAGAGGTGTCACATCCAGCCTGCATTCGTGGAAATATGTCAGAGATTCAGGCACTGGCTCATAATAAGACAATTGTGACAGGAGTCGATGCTGCCAAGGATGGATTGACATTATCAGAAAAGGATAGGCTAGTAACGGAATTTAGTCAAAAAGCAGGCTGTATCATAGTAGCATCCGGAGCAATTGATATTATTTCAGATGGAACGCAATGTATTCATGTTAGTGCCGGAACTCCTTTGATGACAAAAATAACAGGCTCGGGCTGTATGTCATCTGCTTTGATAGGGGCGTATTTGGCTGTGGAAAATAGTATGGAAGCCGTTGCAAGTGCCTGTACGATTATGGGAAGATGTGGAGAATTGGCAGAACAGGCGACAAGAAAGTGCCAAGGGGGAACGATGACATTTCGAATGTTACTGATTGATGAGATGTCGAAGTATGTATAGTGTCATATTACTGGTTACTGTTCACACAGCACTTAGCATTTACTGGAACAGTAACACAAAATCTTTTATTAGTCACTTGCAAAACATGGAAGCTATTTTTATAATAATATGCGTGAGATAAAGTCTATAAATGTCTGCGATAGCAGATTATACATAGAGATATATATGTATTTAGAATGATGATATATGAGATAAAATTAGTTATGTTTGTGAGTGATATAAGATGAAACAGATAGAGAAAAAAATGAATAAAACCATGCTCTTTACCATTTTAGGTCTGGCATGGCCAACGATGCTGGAACAGCTTATGCAGACAGTGGTTCAGTACATAGACACGGCAATGGTTGGCTCCCTTGGAACACAGGCGACAGCAGCGGTAGGGGCAACCAGCACGGTAAACTGGCTGATAGGAAGTACGATTTCAGCCGTAAGTGTTGGCTTTTTGTCCTTTATAGCAAGAGCATTTGGTGCAGAGGACAAGCAGGCAGCAAAGAGAGCAGCTGCACAGGCTATGTTGGCAGTCGTTATAGTAGGAACTCTTTTTACTGTAATAACATTGTCACTGAGCGGAGTGATTCCGGTCTGGATGCAGGTGGATAAAAGCATTCAGGCAATGGCGTCACAGTATTTCTTTATTATTTATATGCCAATGCTGTTTCGAACAGCAAGTATTATCTTTGGAACGATTCTGCGTGCGGCAGGTGATACTAAGACACCGATGAAGATAGGCGTTCTTGTGAATCTTACCAATGTAATATTGAATTTCCTTTTGATTTATCCAACTAGAAGTATGGCAGTTCTGGGGATGACATTTGTTATGCCGGGGGCAGGACTTGGGGTGGTAGGTGCTGCAATTGCAAGTGCGATTGCTTTTACCGTAGGTGGTATTTGTATTACGGTTGTTTTGTGGAGACATCCGCTTGTTTCACCAAAGGGACAGAGCTTTAAGCCGGATATGAATATTTTAAGACCTTGCCTTACGGTGGCATTTCCAAACATGTTGCAAAGATTTGGAACCTCATTAGGTTATGTGTTTTTTGCTTCTATGATTAATTCCATCGGAGAAGTAGCGACAGCTGCCCATACGATTGCTAATACGGTAGAATCGGCATTTTACATACCAGGCTATGGTATGCAGACGGCAGCAGCAACCTTAACAGGTAATGCTTATGGAGCAAACGATAAAAAGAAAATGGATGAACTTGCAGCCATGTTTATTCCGATTGAAATAGCTCTGATGATTCTATCCGGTGGCTGTCTATTTATCTTTGCACCGAATTTAATGAGTATCTTCTCTACAAGTGAAGAGGTTATTACGCTTGGAACCACAGTGCTGCGAATGGTGGCAGTATCGGAGCCATTTTATGGTTTTTCCATTATCATTGAGGGTATGATGCAAGGTGTTGGCAAGACAAAGGAACCGTTTGTGTACAACATTATTGGTATGTGGATGATTCGTATAGTGGGAACCTTTATCTGTACACAGCTTCTCGGCTTTGGTCTTGTGGCAGCGTGGGCTTGTATGATTTTGCATAATCTATTACTGTTCGTATTGTTTTTGATATGCTATCTGCGAAAAGCGTGGAATCCACTGTATGTAAAAATATAATATAGAGAATAGAACAAAAGGCGCACAAAAACGTGCGCCTTTTCATATGCTAGGGATAATCGTATTGATGGTTAAATTCAGGTTTAGTGGAGGATAAGTTTAGGCTGTGAGCACTCCTTTCAAGGCTGTATAAGGCGGATGAATATGCCTCAAATGCAAACCCGCTTGTTTGGTATTTCCTAAATGGAGCGTTCGGCATTCTTGATTTATTCTGCTTTCCGCAAACTCGCTTCGCTCAGACAGTGCTTCAAGCAGAATTCTATGCCTCCTTGCTCCATCAAGGAAATAGCACAAACCGCTCCAAAGCATTTTCGGCATATCCATTCGCCAATATCTAAGTTTATGAAGGAGTGCAGTCAAGGCTGTGAAATCCCCCTAAGAATAAAATATTATTAAAAAAGGTGGGATTTCTTTACTGTATATTTCCACCTAATAAAACAAAAACGTTTAAAAAGGTGGAATTCTTCGCTGCATGATATCCCCTTAAATGTAAAATTGTTCAGAAAAGGTGGAAATTAATAATAGCAACCCTCTCTACATTGTGAAAACTTTAATCTATGAATTCATAGGCTTTTCGTTTCAGCGAAGTGTAGCAGGGCAGGCAGAGTGTTGTTCAAAATTCTGTAAAGCAAAGTCTTAGAGTTTCTTAATGTTCTCTGATGACAGCAAGCACCCTCTGGAGTCTTGTCTGAGTCCGCATAGCGGACGAGTTTGCGCAAGAGGGTGCTAATCAAAGCTGTCAGAAGAGGACATCTAGTAACTCTTAGGCTTTGTGTCCCAGAATTTTGAACAACACTCTGCCTGCCCTCTTCACTCAGATAAACCTGAATTTAACCAAGAAAGGTTTTCATTATGGACTTTCAACAGAATATAGATACCTATGCAAAAGATATATCCTGC
Organism: Lachnospiraceae bacterium; assembly: GCA_017440575.1. GTDB lineage: Bacteria > Bacillota > Clostridia > Lachnospirales > Lachnospiraceae > COE1. The sequence goes on from JAFSGY010000005.1 coordinate 14,244, forward strand.
ATTCCGCAGGTAACACAACGTTCACCGAATTTGAGTGGAAAAGGTGTGATTATTGCCATACTTGATAGTGGTATTGACTATTTTTTACCAGAATTTCGGCTGCCAAATGGGAAGACACGTATTCTGGCACTGTGGGATCAATCAGCAACGCCAGATGAGGAAAGGGGGCTACTTCCGCCCCAGGGGTATCGGGAGGGTGTGCTTTACACAAGAGAGCAGATAGATGAAGCGCTTGCGGCGAGTAGTAGAGAAGAAGGACTAGCGATTGTACCACAAAGGGATATTTCAGGGCATGGCACGGCAGTTGCCGGAGTGGCAGCAGGAACAAGGATTGGGGTAGCACCAGAGGCAGAACTGGTGATTGTAAAGCTTGGCAATCCGTTGCCGAATACATTTCCGAGAACAACACAATTAATGCGTGGAATTACTTATGCGGTAAATATGGGAGTAGCCATGGATAGACCGGTTGTTATCAATCTCAGCTTTGGCAATACCTATGGTGACCATAGAGGTGAGTCATTATTGGAGCGCTTTATTGATAATGCCTCTGAAATAGGAAGAACTTCGATAGTGATAGGAAGTGGAAATGAGGGCAATTCCAATGGACATACGGCAGGAATTGCCTTAGAAGTGACAAACGTTGAGCTTGCCGTAACACAGTATGAAACAGGATTAAGCGTGCAGTTTTGGAAGCACTTCAATGACCAGTTTCGGTTAAGGATTATTTCGCCTGGTGGGGAAGAGCTGGTAATAGAAAACAGAAAATTAGATATTGTACGAAGAACATTAGAGCAGACGCAGCTTTTATGTTATGTAGGAGAGCCTCTGCCTTATTCCGTGAATCAGGAAATTTTTATTGATTTTATACCACAAGATACTTATATCAATCAAGGAATATGGCGATTTGAATTGACACCGGTTGATGGCATAACAGGAGAGTACCGTTTTTATCTGCCAAGCTATGCCATTCGTAATGCTGGAACGGGATTTTTTCTACCGACACCAGAGGTTACACTTACAATTCCATCAACTTCTATGCGCGCTATCACGGTCGGTGCATACGATCCAAGAAGACAAAATTATGCAGATTTCTCGGGAAGAGGTTACGTATATAGGTATGAAGAAGGGCGTACAACCGGGCAGAATCTGCCTTTTGGGATTGCATTTAACAAGCCAGATTTGGTTGCACCGGGAGTTGATATATCAGTGCCTACACCGGAAGGAACCTATGAACAGGTATCTGGTACTTCCTTTGCTGCGCCCTTTGTAACCGGAAGTGCGGCACTACTTATGGAATATGGTGTTGTTCGAGGAAATGATATCTATCTCTATGGACAGAAACTTAAAGCATTTTTAACAGATGGAGCAAGGCAGCTCCCCGGATTTGAGCAATTTCCGAATGATATGGTCGGCTGGGGAGCATTGTGTGTCAGTGAGAGTATACCAAGGTGATTTCTTGCTCATTGCTTTTTTTCTATAGTTTTGGAAATGTGTGAGGAAAGAATTTTGAAAGCAAAACAGAAACTACTAAATAAAAATGTGTAAATACACACAAAATAGTAATGGCTGTTGATTGTATAATCATTTGCTGGTACAATAATATTACTAAAAAGTGTGGATATACACAAAAATAAGGAGTGAAACTATGGAGATCAAGAGAGACGTATACCTTGAACAGCTAAAGATAAGAAAAGATAACGGAATGATAAAAATAATTACGGGAATACGGAGATGTGGTAAATCATTTTTGTTATTTGTATTATTTAAGAAATATTTATTGGAGAGTGGCGTAGATAATGACCATATCATAGAGATTGCCTTAGATGGTATTGAAAATGAGGAGTTAAGGGAACCGAAAAAGTGTTATAAACATATTAAAGATGCAATAAAAGATGATAAGAAGTATTATTTGTTTTTAGATGAAGTACAGTTTATGCCACGATTTGAGGAAGTTCTGAACAGTTTGCTTCGTATCAGCAGCATTGATGTATATGTGACTGGAAGTAACTCTAAATTCTTGTCAAGTGATATAGTAACTGAATTTAGAGGCAGAGGAGATGAAATTAGAATATATCCTTTATCCTTTGCAGAGTTTTATGCAGCTTACGACGGAGATTATGATGATGCTTGGGAGGAATATATGACTTATGGTGGACTTCCACAGGTAGCCCAATTTTCTGTTGAACGTCAAAAGGCAGAGTATTTAAAAAATATTTTTACTAATGTTTATATAAAGGATGTAGTAGAGCGAAATAAGATTCAGAATGTTGATGAGATTGGAACTTTGGTAGATATTCTCGCTTCAGCCATAGGTTCCCCTACCAATCCAACTAAAATATCAAATACCTTTAAAAGTGAACGGGGTATTAATTATAGCAACAAAACCATATCCAACCATATAGATTATCTTGCAGAAGCGTTTTTGATTTCCAAAGCTGACAGATATGATATTAAAGGCAGAAAATATGTGGGTGCGAATTTGAAATATTATTTTTCGGATGTGGGACTTAGAAATGCCAGATTGAATTTCAGACAGCAGGAACCTACTCATATTATGGAAAATATTGTTTATAATGAGCTGCTTATCAGAGGTTACAATGTGGGTGTTGGTATCGTAGAGGTGTATGCTAAGAATGGTGAAGGGAAAACGACTCGTAAGAAGTTAGAGGTTGATTTTGTAGTCAATCAGGGCAGTCAGAGATATTATATTCAGGTTGCTTATGACATGACTTCTGAAGAAAAGCAAACACAGGAGTTTAATTCATTTCGAAATATACTAGATTCATTTAAGAAGATTGTGATAGTAAACGGAACGAAAAAGCCTTGGAGAAATGAGGAAGGATTTGTAATTATGGGAATGAAATATTTTCTGCTCAATGTGGATAGTTTGGAATTTTAATGAGGTTACAGTCAGGCAAAAGCAACTTGACAATTATTTACTGTCAATTTTTGCCTGACTTAGCACACATTTACCATTATCCCAACGAAGATATGTGGGTTAGAATCTATAAGGCATATGGAAGTGGATTTATTATTCAAGAATATTTAGTGGATGAGGTGATGAGGAATATTGAAGAATCAGAATGGTCTATCGGTACAATATGTAAATATATAAAAGAAAAATTGAACTAATGAATAATTTAGATATATGTTTTAGTGTTTATTAAAACAATTCAAAATGATTCAAAATGCACAGTATTTGTATCTAAATGAATTGAAATATTTTGAACATTTGTAGAAGTGCCTGAAATGTAGCAAATACAACAAAAATAAGAAATATTTTTGTAGAAATATCGAATTGATTTACATAATATTTTTAGATACCTTAAAAAAGTGGAAAATTATGAACATATAGGTAAGAAATGCCATAGGAAGAATCGTCAATTGTGACAGGGGAAGATTGCTGTGTTTATGGGCTTTGGGGAGGAGCCATACGCAGATTTTTTGCAGAATGAAGGGAGGACAGGAAGCAATCTTTTTTGAAATGATTTATTATGTACTAAAGTTTTTCACGTAGAAATGCAACAAGAGATATTATACGATTCATTCAAATGACAGAAGCTTATTACAACACTAGGAAAGGTATGGATTACTATAATGAGTAAGAAACGCAAAGGACATTATAGCAGCATGTTGAGACGGTCGTTTTCCCTTGCACTTACAGTAGCTGTTGCATCAAGTACAGTATACAATGATGCTCTGACAGCATATGCTGCACCAAACGTTACGAATTCATGGAAGAATGACGTAACAATTGCTATGGATGGACTTTCAGATGCAATGCAGGTTCAGGGAGAATATGCAGATGCAGTGGAAGCCATGAATGTAGCACTGGAATCCTTGGAAGGTGCGCAGACAGTCGAAGGACTTGCGGTCACAGAGATTGGAAAAGACTATATTGTATTAGAATGGACTCCGTTTTCCTCTGATACATTAGTAGGCTATAATGTATATTGGTCTGATAAAAATGAAGAAACCTCCGTGTATTCTTTATTGGCAGCAGATGGATATGCAGCAAAAAAAGATGATGAAGTTACATTGAAGCTAGAGGATATTGAAGCGGGTGCAGAGTCGATATCTTATACGGTATATAAACCGACAACGAAGAATTATTTCTTCAAGGTTGCACCAGTTACCACGGTAGGAGTCGGAAGTAAGAGTGAGGCGGTTATGTCGCCGACAGCGGTATCCTATGATGCCTATTTAGAGGGTATTGACAGAGGCATGACAGCGACCATGACGAAGGATGGTGTCATGCTGAACTGGAGACTTATGGCTGATGAAGTAAACGGATATAGCGACACAGGTCTTACAGGTGTGAACTTCAATATTTATCGTGATGGTATTCTGCTGACAACAGTAGAGGATTCGACCACTTATCTGGATACAGAGAATACAGAATCCTTAACAGCAGAAACATACATGATTGTTCCGGTTAATTATGAGACGGGAGAGGAATTAACCGATCAGGCATGTAAAACCTATGATATTTTTACAGATGACAGTGCGAATGCAAATGTTTCTTATATTGACATTCCATTACAGACACCGGCATCTACAACCTTTAGAGAGACCTATGGTATCGACTCTATGGCACTGGCTGGCTATACCATGACAGACAGTGGCTATACCTCAGTAGATGCAGCTATTACCTATTCTGCAAACGATGCTTCCGTAGCAGATGTAGATGGTGATGGAAAGTACGAATACATTGTAAAATGGGATCCTTCCTGGTCTAAGGACGTATCACAGCAGGGTTATACAGGCAAGCAGTATATTGATTGCTATGAGCTTGATGGTACGATTCTTTGGAGATTGGACTTAGGTGTGAATATCCGTGCGGGTGCCCATTATACAGAATTTGGTGTATTCGATTATGACGGAGATAACAAGGCAGAGATGGTAATCAAGACTGCACCGGGAACCAAGATGACACGTTACGAGCTTGGCGAGGATGGCAAGAACGTAATGGATGCTAATGGTAAGCCGGTCGTAGCTTCTACTGACTATGTAGATATTTCAGCAGAAGACAAGGCAGCAGGCGTGACTGATTCCTCTAATTTCGTATTCTCTGCAGACGATTACAGAGAGCATTTAATAGATGTATTTCAGGATTGGGGTATCTGGAAGAGATATTCTGAGAAAACTCGTAAAGAGGCAGTAGCAGGTCATTGGTCAGGTAATCTGGTTGAGTTATTTGCAGTTTCAGCAGATTATTCCGATTCGACCTTCTATACAGGAGAGGTTAAGAGCTCTGCAAATGTTACATATAAAGTTGGAAATATGACAACAGAAGAGATAAAAGCATATATTCCTGAATATCAGGAGGGCGATACCTTAGTAAACGTATGTCTACGTGATGAGGAAGGGAAGATTAAGTATGTATCAAGCTCTACTGGTGTAAATCCGGTATTAAAAACAGTTCGTGTAGAGGATGTTAAGAACTATTATGGCGGATATGACCTTGCAAGCTGTGACTTTGATGCCACAGAGGTAGGATATACCGAGGAACAGGCAACTCTTTTAGCGGATTATTTCTTAAAGCACTATGAATATAGAATGAAGAAGCACAATCTGGAAACCCATGAAGGTTATATTTTGACAGGACCAGAATATGTTACTTTATATGATTGTTCAAATGGTGCAGAATTAGATACACAGGACTTCTATTTTGGCAGAGAAGATGATGGTATGGCATGGGGAGACTATGCAATGAACTACATCGAGCCGGGTAACCGTTGTGACCGATATAACGTAGCGGTTGCTTATCTGGATGGTGAGACGCCATCAGCGGTTATGGGACGTGGTTACTACACTAGAACAACTATGGCTGCTTACAATGTCGTAAATAAGAAGTTACAGGTTGCAGCAACGATTGATTCCGGTTGGACTGTTATGAGTAATCCATTTAATGACGGACCACACGGCTTTGATGGTTGTGATGAAGAAAACGGAGCACTTTCCGGACAGGGTGACCATTATATTGCAGTAGCAGATATTGATGGTGATGGTTGTCAGGACTTAATCAACGGTGGTGCGATTGTTTCTTATAAAAATGGCAAGATGTATCTGTACAGTTCAGGTGGAGATTATCTGAATGGTGGTAAAGGAGATACATGGGCTAAGTATGGACATGGTGATGCGATTCATATCACAGATATTGACCCAGACAATCCGGGACTTGAGATTGTTTCTTGTTTCGAGGGGGCTGCATGGGCACCGTATAACTGGGCAATGCGTGATGCAGAGACCAATAAGGTAATCTTTGGTGCGCCTGGTACATCGGATTATGGACGAATCACAATTGGTGATGTCCTTCCTAATGTACGTGGTCTTGAGTTAGACCCGGGTTACGACTGTAAGGGTAATTCTGTAAAGCTTGCAGGAGTAAGCAACAATATGAACATTAAGTGGTCTCAGGATATGACAACACAGTTCATAACAGGAACCACAACTGCTTCTATCATTGGAAACGTAGATGGAAGCTCACATACATTCTTAAAGGCAGACGGATTTTCAACCAATAACAGCACGAAGGGTAATCCATCTTTGGTTGCAGATATTTTTGGCGACTATAGAGAAGAATTGATTCTTCGTTCTACAGATTCTTCGAAGCTTCGTATTTACATGAACACAGAAGTTTCTGAGCATAAGAACTATACCTTGATGCAGAACCTTCAGTATCGTGTAGGTATTGCTTCTCAGAACTCAGCATATAACCAACCTGCATATACAGACTATTATTATGCAAGTGATACAAACTGGAAGTATGTACAGACTCCGAACAAGCCATCGGATCAGAAGCCGGGCTCTGTTGTGGTAAATCCGGCAAACATTACCTTGAATGTAACCTCAAAGACATTATTAAGTGGGGAGACATTGACATTGAAGGCTAAGATTACTCCTTCTTCTGCGGAACAGACCGTAACATGGAGCGTAGATGACGAATCAGTAGCTACGGTTGATGAAAATGGTGTAGTAACTGCAGTAGGAGCAGGCAGCTGTTATGTGACAGCGACAACTATTAATGAAAAAACAAGTACCTGTAAAATCAGTGTAATTGGTGATTATCAGGTAGAAGGATTGGACAAGTTCGCAGTAGGCGAGACAAAGTCCTATACCTTTGGACAGGGTGCACAGATTACAGCAGCAACAGAGTACTCAAAAGAAAACGGCTATGGCTGGTTAAAGCAGGAAAACGTTACTTTAACAGACGGTGATGGCTATGTAGCAGGTAACAACTATCGTGCAACAGCATCTACCACAAGCGTAGCATATGAATATCCTACCTTTGTTATGGATGTGCCAACTGGTATCTATCAGGTGGAAATCGTACAGGGTACAAATGGTACGGAAAAGGCTGTAAATGGTGCTTATGTAGAAGGCAATATGTATTCTGTAAGATGGAGTACAGAGAGCTTTGCAACTTCCTTTACAGAGCCAACAGAAGGTTCCTATATTTGGACAGAAGCAGGAGAAACAAAGACTTCTTCTGTAAAGACAGCTGTTGCAGATGGACAGCTTACCGTTGCTCTTGCAACATGGTTAAAGGATGATGGCACAAGCGGTCAGACCTATGTAAAAGAGATTAAGGTTACAAGATTGGCTCAGGAAACAGGACATTCCGAGACACCAACACTTCGCTTTATCGGTGACTCTACCCTTGCAAAATATCCGCCAGAGGATGGCAATACATGGGCAGATATTCCGGAAAGAACCGGCTGGGGAGAAGATTTCTCCATGGGCAAGTTCGTGGATGATTCCGTAAAGCTGGTAAATAAGGCAGTAGCTGGAAGCTCCTTAACAAGCTATATCTATGATGGCTACTACAATGATTTCTTCTTAAATTCCCGCCCGGGAGATACCGTTATCATTGAGAGTGGTATCAATGATAGTGCAGCAGGACGTCGTTATAGTGATGCAGCACAGTTTGAGACACGTTTAAGATATTTAATTGATTCCTGTCAGGCATTCGGACTTGATGTTATCATCAGTTCCGGTACAAGCTCATCCACAACCTATACAGCTAAGATGGAAGCACTTGCAAATGAGTATGGCTTACCATATGTTGATTTACTAGGAAAGTGGAACACATATTTAAGTGCAGTAGGAGCAAATTCTGGTAAGGTAACCGTTGATGGAACACACTTAAACCGTGTAGGTGGTGTGGTTGCAGCACAGATTGTGGCAAATGAGATTGCTGACTTAGAGGGACTCTATATTTCAGGACATGTAAATGCGATTCCGGTAAATTATAATGTACCGACTGTGTCTGTAACAGGTGTACATGCAAAGGCACAGACAGAGAATTCTATTACACTGGCATGGAATATTGAGGAAGATCATTTATACGAACAGGATCAGTTAATTACAGGATTCAACGTATACAGAAAGCAAAAGGGTGCAAGTGGTGATTATGAGTTAGTGGCAACACAGACTGCATATGTTTCCGCAGGAATGAAGGCACCAAAGCTTCAGACAACACTCCAGACACCAGGAACTGGTACCTACATGTACTATGTGACCTGTCAGGGCTTAACAGGTGAAGGACTAGCATCAAGCATTGTAAACATTGCAGAATTTAGTCCTTCCGCAGAATATACGCTTTTGGATTTGATTGCTTCTTATGAGAGCCAGCTATATGATGCATCTACTTATACTGTAGAGTCATATGCGGCATTAAAGGTTGCGATTGAGAATGCAAAGGCAGTTCAAAAGGATGCCTCTGCAACAGCTGAGAGTCTAGAAAAGGCAGTAGCAGATATTAATACTGCAATTGCAGGCTTACAGCTTAATGTTGTAGAAGTAGAGAGAAATAACTTCCAGAGTGAAGAATTAAAGACAGCTCCATGGGGTGTAGGCGGCAATCAGTCAGGACTTATGAGCTGTGTGATGGAAGAGGATGGAAACAGACTCTTAAAATTATATGTAGAGGCAGCAGGACAGAGATATGTCAATAAGACATTTGCAAATGTATCTGATATTGATGCAGCTACCGAAATGATTGAATTTGTTTGGTATCCGGGTGATCCAGACACAAGAAACTGTACCGAAATGGAATTCTTTACAACCGATTCCAACAGAGTTCTTTCCTTAAAGACCTCTCATAATGGCCATATCGGATATGTAACAGGTAATTATCCAAGTGATAATTCTTACCTGATTGGTGACGGTTTCCATGACTATGCAGGTTCTACAGCTGTTGATTTAGGCTTAACCAATGAGGCATGGTATAATGTAAAGCTTGTATTCCATTATGATACAGCAAAGGCTGACCTGTATATCGTACCGGCTTATGATGATTCCTTAGAATCAGCAGTCGTAAAGGATATTGTGATTGATGCAGGCGGCGTAAATTCTATTACAAAGCTGAACTTCTTATTAAAGAGAGGACGTACTGACGGAGATGCAGGAAATGATTTATCCATTTTATGGAATACCTACATTGATGACTTTGGTATGTTCTATGCAAAGACTGGAAACGCTGTCGATGCAAGTGCTTATGAGAAGGCATTAGCTTCTTATGAAGAGGCCGTTAAGGGATTAAACAGCACTGTATTATCTACTGAAAAATTTGTACTTGCAAATGCAATTGTAGATATAATGAAGCAGGATGCAGGCTTCTTTACTGAGGCAGATTATGCTTATGCAGTTTCTACATTAACGGAGGCTGTTAATGCAGCACCAGAGGTAACACAGACAACTTCTGTAGAGCTAACTGCTGACAAAGCTTCTATGACAGCTGGCTTAACACAGATGATTAGCGCAACACTTTCAGAAGGTGCAAATGAAGAGCTTATCTGGACAAGCTCTGATGAAACAGTTGCAACCGTAAAGGAAAATGGAACTGTAGCAGAGGTACAGGCTGTTAAGGCTGGTACAGCAACCATTACCGCAACAGGCGCTATGTCAGGAGTATCAGGAAGCGTTGAGATTACTGTTACAGGAAAGGCTTACTTCTTTGGAAGTGATGTAACAGAAGATTCTGCATTTACAGCAGAAACAGGATATGGCTTCTATAACTATACTTATCCAACAGCAGCAAAGGGCTGGGTAAATGACATTTATTATGCAAGAGAGTTAGCAAAGACAGCAGGAACAGCTTATGTAGATGCTTCTAATTCTTCCGCAGATTATCTGGCAGTAAATGGACAGGTTTGGACGGAATTACCTGAGAACTCAACAAGAGAAGAAGACACGATAACCTATGAAAACACCAATTCATTCGACGTTGCAATGGAGAATGGAGAATACACGGTAAGTGTAACCTTCTATAATCCAACCAACGCAGCAATGGATGTAATGGTTAAGGCAGAGGATATCAGAAGATATGATTATGGCGATCATGAGACAGCTCAGATTGCACAGGCAAGTGTAGGTGCAGGACAGACTACAACGGTTGATTTTGACCTTGCATTGACAGATGGCCAGTTAACACTTCGCTTTGAACAGGATAAGGTTGCAGCAGGTTATAGCAACGCAGCAACTAGAACTGTATATGTTAAGAGCGTATCTGTTGACGAGTATAAGAAAGATAATAGAGAAAAGACAGCCATTTATGTAATGGGTGACTCTACAGTACAGACTTATACCAATAAGGATACTTATAGAACCGGATGGGGACAGCTTCTTTACACCTTATTTGGTGAGCTGAATCAGGAAACAGTAAATGAGACTTCAACCGGATATGCATACTATGAGACGGAAGATACCGTAATCATGAACTATGCAAGAGATGGACGTAGTGCAAAATCAGCTTTACAGGAGGGACGTTTGAATGAGGTGCTTCTTGGATTGCAGGAGGGTGACTATGTATTCTTACAGTTTGCACATAATGATGATAATCAGGCAAGATGTAACCGTTTCTTGAGCATTGCGGATTACAAGGATTATTTAAGAGCATATTCAGAGGCAATTGCAGAACGTGGTGCTACCTTAGTACTCGTAACACCGATTGTACTGAATGTGTGGGAAGAAAATGGTGCATTAGACCATAGATTTGATGATTATCGTCTGGCTATGATGGAAGTAGCTCAGGAAAAGAATCTTCCACTCTTAGATTTAATGGGAGCTTCCTATGAGCTTGTATCTGCTATGGGAGCAGAAAATGTAAATGCACTTATAATGTATATGTCAGATACTGTACATACAAAGACAGCAGGAGCGACACTCTATACAGGTCTTTTGAACAATCTTCTGCATAAGAGTGCACATTCTAAGCTTGCAGCATTGAAGCAGTATATGAATACAACAGCTGTAGAAGATAAGCTTGTATTAGAATGTGAGACACCTTTATATGTAGGTGATATCGGTAAGTTTAGTGTGACCGGAGCTGACAATGTTGTCGTTTATTCATCCGATGAAAGCGTTGTAAAGGTTCAGGGAGACAGCTTAAATGCTGTTGGTGTTGGTACTGCTATTATTACAGCAGGCTATACAACAGGAGATCTTGCAACAACAGAATGTACAGCACATAGTACTTACCAGATTGTGACAGTAACGGATGATGCTTCTGTATTTGAGGAAGAGAATCAGGCTGTTACAGCTACAACAGAAACTGTTACATTAGAGCCAATGATGGCAGGAGCACCAGAAAAAGAGGTTCAGGAGCTTACTTATACAGGAACAGCTGCAGGCTCTATCATTGATAAGATTATTGAATGGTTTAAGTCTATCTGGAATGCGATTGTTTCATTCTTTACAGGAGATGTGAACGATGGCACAGATGAGCAGGCAATGGCTGATATCGAGGTAAATACAGAGGTTACAGCAGAAGTAGAGACACAGACTGTTCAGACAGAGGCAGAGAAGGAAACGGTATCTGCAACAGAAGTAGAAATGCAGGAAACAGTAGTGACAGAGGAAGCAACGGTTGAGACTAAGACATCAGAGGCTGTTAAGGAAGATAACAAGAACAAGTCTAGTCAGAATAAAAAGCCAGCTTCTAATAAGAATACTGGAAAGATTGAAGTAGAAGAGACACCGGAAATCGAGGAAACACCGGAAATCGAAGAAACAGCAGTAATCGAGGAATCAGCAGTTCCAACTACAGCAACTCCAACACCATCAACAGCACCAGTACAGTCATCAAGCAGTTCTGGAAATGATGATGGAGATTCTGATAATGATTCCGACAGTGATTCCGACGAGGGTGGATCATCCCCTTCAAAACCGGCACCTAAGCCTTCATCAGAAGCACCAAGCGAGGATGAAAGCGGGACAGAGACTACAACAGAAGTAGAGTCTGAATCTGAAACAGAAACAACAGAGGAAGAATCTGAGTCTGAAACAGAAACAACAACAGAGGAAGAATCTGAGTCTGAAACAGAAACAACGACAGAGGAAGAATCTGAATCTGAGCCATCAACAGAGCCGGAAACAAAACCGGATGAAGGTGAAAGCACTTATGATGAGGCAGCATGGAATCATTTGAAATCAGAAATGGCAGCACTGAAGCTGAAGATGAGTTCCTTTGGTGAAGAGTCTACTCCATTTGATTACGATGGCGTTCTGGTTAACAAGATGACAAGTGTTATGAGCGCAATTGATGACGTTATGGGTAAGGATATGGTAGACGTTACAGTAGGTGAGGCAGTGTATGCAGAAGCTCAGGCAGCAATGGAGGTAAAGGTTCTCTATACCGAAAGCTCTATCGCTAAGCTGGAAGAGGCTATGCTGGCTTATGAAACCGCTGTAAGTTCACTTGATGTGACAGAAGAGTTAACCAACCTTCGTGAGGTATTGGCATACTGGTTACAGGGTGTTGATACAGAAGCAACCAAGGAGGCATATAGTCTCTACGTTGACTTTGATTCTATCCAGACAGGCGGTTCCGCATTTAATGCAGATCTTGCATATCTGACCGATGGATGGACATCAGTAGGTTATAAAGAGAACTATCCATATTTTACAGAATACAGTAAGGAAACAGGATATGGATTATTAGAGCCTACGAACGGACGTAACAGAAATACAGGAAATTCCCTGTTCGATGACTTTATTCTTGGCGGTACCTTTAGTATGGATTTACCGGCAGGTGATTATAAGGTTACAATGTATACAGGCGATATGATGGATGGATGTAAGGGTGCATCTACCTATAAGTTCTATACGGATTACGCAAAGGATAGCGATGGTAATATTACCGGAAATATCATTGCAGGAGATGATACAAAGCATACATCCGGAACAGCAAGCTATATTACAACAGAATATACCTTTACTCTAGAAGAGGCTGCAACAGTAACTATGGTTGCAAGTGGTCATACACAGGCAATGATTGTAGAGCAACAGGTAGAAATGGATGTAGAAAAGTTTGACGTAGCAGAGCTTCAGAAATTAGTAGCAGAAATCGATGCAAAGAACCTTGTAGAGACAGATTATACCATTTCTACATGGGAAGCATTTGAGGCTGCTTATAAGGAGGCAGTGGCAGCAATTGCTGCAGGAGCTTCTTATTATCAGCAGCAGGCAGCAATCTATGCAAATCTGGAGAACGCATACAAGGCATTAACACAGCGTGTAGCAACCAAGGAATATGCACTTGACTTTGGTCCAAAGGACGAGGATGGTGCAGATGCGAAGCTTTGGACATCTGATGCATTGTTAAGCTCCTTCTATACGATGGAGAATAAAACCGTTTCCTTAGAATTTGGTGATATTTTATATGATACCAACATGGATGATAATGGAATGCATTACGGATTTACACAGGAAGTAGCAAGTGGTTATACCGCAACTGGTGGAAACTACTTTAGAGACTGGGTATACAGTGCTGGTGGAAATGCATACACCTTTAAGGCAGACTTACCTGTTGGTGAATACTATGTATATGTATATACCGGTTGTAAAGAAGCAGCAAATACAGCGAAGTTCTACTTTGGTGATGGTGCAGCAGCAGTAGAATCTACCAATACAGCAGTAGCAACGGATGCAAATGGAAGAACTGTTTATACACAGACATCTGCAGCTGGTGGACAGTTTACAGCACCTGGCTGTATCTATAAGGTAAAGGTAGAAGAAAATGCAAATGCATTAGGCTATGTAAAGGATACAAAGATTGGAACCTTCTCTATTACATTATTCAACGATGATGTGAATCTGGCAGAGGATGAGGTTACTGCAAGACTTTGTGGTATCGAAATCTGTCCTGCTCCTGAAACATCAGAGGAAGAAGAGGAAGTAAAGGAAGTGATTGTAATTCCTGATACCGCTACGAATATCTATAGCTTTGATTTTGGTAACAGAAATTCAGCAGCTGACTTTATTGTAATGGGAACAGAAAGCTATGATTCTGAAAAGGGCTATGGCTATCTGACAGATGCAGCAGCAATTACTCCTGCAAGAGTAGGCTTTGATATGTCAGCATATACCTATGAGGATGCAAATCTGCATACAGCAGTATCAGATATGGCATTTGCGGACAGCACATTGGAATTCCAGGTTGATTTACCGGAAGGAACCTATTACTTTACGGTATACGCTTCTGCAGGATATTTCAATGGAACCTATGCAACCAATACCGTTTATGTAAAGGTAAATGATGGTGATTATGCATTAGTTGGAACTCCGGCTTATGCAGGTACAGATATCTCTGAGCTTGCCATGATTTACAAGCTTGAATTAACAGAGGCTTCTAGCGTTGTATTCAAGGCAGATAATGAGGGCAAGAGAGCATTCTTCAATGCGATTTTGATTAACCGTGAAGGTGGTGCATTTGAGGAAGAAGCAGTGACAGAGTCAACAGTTGTAGAAGAACTTCTGATGAAGGATGAGGATGGAAATGTGATTCAGGTAGAAGCACTTGACTTTACAGACCTTTCTAACTGGAAATCAGGACGTTACACAGATGCAGCACAGTACGAAGAAAAGAGCGATTCTATTTGTCTGAACGGTTATGTGGAAGCAGGGGCAGAACAGACCTATTATGCAAGCATTGGTAATGAAGATTATCGTATGGTAGTAAGTCAGTTGGATGAAGAGTATCAGGTAATTTCTACAGTAACTGTAGCAGATAAGGAAAGCTTTACAACATCTACAGATGCAAAGTATCTTGCTATTTATCTGTATAGTGAGGAAGAGGCAGCTTACGAAGATTATAAGGAAGCTTTTGAGGGTGAATTAACACTTGGAATCTCAACCGAGGAACCAGTTGAAGAAGAGCCAACAACCGAGGAAGAGCCAACAACCGAGGAAGAGTTAACAACCGAGGAAGAGTTAACAACCGAGGAAGAGTTAACAACCGAGGAAGAGTTAACAACCGAGGAAGAGTTAACAACTGAGGAAGAGCCAACAACCGAGGAAGAGCCAACAACTGAGGAAGAGCTAACAACTGAGGATGGATCATCAACAACGGAAGAATCATCCGTTGAGGAGTCATCAACAACGGAAGAATCATCTGTTGAGGAGTCATTAGCAACGGAAGAATCATCTGTTGAGGAATCACTAGAAAAGCAGGAAGAATCTGTAGTTGAAGAATTTTCAGCAACGGAGGAACCAGTGGTAGAAGAGAAAGCTTCAGCAACAGCTTCAAACGAAGAGTAAAAAGTAAATACTTTGAATGGCGAAAGGCGCTTAAGGCTTTGCTAAGAAAGAGGCAGCATATCATAATTGGTATGCTGCTTTTTCTGTTTGTTTGAAAACTGCTGTTACGTAGTGGTAGTTACAAAGTGCGTGCGCTGGCACGTACTATTTTTAAATACTTATTATTACAGCAGGAAAACTTATGGATTTTTTCGGGGGTTTATATATAGTTTCTCCGTTTTTTTATGTTAATACTTTTTTTATAATAAACTCATCAAACAACTTAAGAAACATTTTTAAGGGAGGTTATTTATGAAGTTTAAAAAATTAACAGTGCTATTAACATGTGTAACTATGGTAGCAAGTGCATTAGCTGGATGTGGTTCAAGCGAATCAGCACCTACAGCAGACACAGAGAAGAAGGTTGAAGATGCTGCAGCAGGTGATGCTTCCGCTTCAAACACAGCTTCTACAGAGGAGAAAACATCATATTCAGAGGATGAGGTTCTCGAGTTAGATATGTTTATCACAATGCCAGGTTCTGAAATCAATGATGACAATGAAATTGCTCAGATGATTGCAGAGAAGCATGGTGTAAAGATTAAGGAAACATGGCTTACAGGACAGACAGCATCAGAAGCAACTGGTACATTGATTGCCAGTGATGAATATCCAGATCTTATCGATAGTGATGATATGACTCTTTTAGTAGATGCAGGTGCGTTACTTCCATTAGATGAATATATTGATAAGTATCCTGAGTTCAAGGAGAAGTGGTTCACTGAGGCAGAGTGGGAGAAGTTCCGTCAGCCGGATGGACATATTTACTGGATTAATCCATTTGGTAACAGCAAGAACGAGCCTACAGCAACAACTCATAACGATGAAGCATTCTGGATTCAGGCAAGAGTACTTGAGTGGGCAGGCTATCCAAAGATTGAGACAATGGATCAGTACTTCCAGGTAATTGAAGATTATATGGCAGCAAATCCTACCATGGAGGATGGAACTCCAAATCTTGCATATACCATTCTTTGTGAAGACTGGAGATACTTCTGCCTTGAGAACGCAGGTCAGTTCTTGGCAGGATATCCAAACGATGGTTCTGTTATCGTAAACAAAGAGACTATGACAATTGAAGACTACAATACTTCTGAGGATACTAAGAAATATTTACAGAAGCTTAATGAGGAGTACAAGAAGGGATTCGTAGATCCTGAAAGCTTTACTCAGACATATGATGAATACATTGCAAAGTTATCTACAGGACGTGTACTTGGTATGGTAGATCAGTGGTGGGATTTCGCATACACTGTAAATGATGTATTCAAGCAGCAGGGACTTGATGCTAAGGGATGCAACTATGTACCTCTTGGATTAACAACAGAAGCTGGTATGGAGAATAGATGGCATACTTATGATGATACAGTTAACCAGGCAAAAGGTATAGCGATTACTGTTGACTGTGAGGATCCGGAAAGAGCATTTGATTTCCTTGTAAAATGTGCAATGGATCAGGAACTTCATGACTTAAGATTCTGGGGTGTTAAGGATGTTGACTATTGTGTGGACGAAAATGGTTTATACTATAGAACAGATGAACAGAGAATGAACTGTGCTGATACTGCTTATCAGGCATCTCATATTTGTCAGTATTCTTACTTACCACAGTGG
>JAFSGY010000006.1 GCA_017440575.1 Lachnospiraceae bacterium
TACGCTAGAGGATGTAGTTTTTATTGGGATGAAAAATGATTTATCATTTATTTTAGATGGAAGAATGAATCTTTATGAACAGCAGTCAACGATAAATCAGAATATGCCCTTACGCGGGTTGTACTATATTGCGGATTTGTACAAGCAAAGATATTATGGCAAACAGCTTTATTCGTCGAAATTAATTAAGATTCCGACACCGCAATATATTGTGTTTTATAACGGAATAAAGGAATTGCCGGATAGGCAGGAATTGAGACTTTCGGATGCGTTTGAACATGCTACGGATACACCGGATGTGGAAGTGATAGCACATATCATCAATATAAATATTGGGCATAATGAAGAATTGCTGAATAAATGTAAAGTGCTATGTGATTATTCTGTTTTTAATCAAAGAGTGCGTGAATACATGATAGAAGGCATGTCAAAAGAAAACGCCGTAGAGAAAGCGGTAGATAGTTGTATAGAGGATGATATTTTGGGAGAGATTCTCAGAAAGGATAGGGCGAGGATTATGGCATCAATATTATCAGAGTTTGATGAAGTAGGATATGCACAAATGTTGCGTGAAGAAGGACAAGAGAAAAAGCTGATAGAAATGGTGTGTAAAAAGTTAAGGAAGGATAAAACTCCCGAACTGATAGCAGAAGAATTAGAGGAAGAAGAGTCTGTAATAAAAGCGATATGTGAAAAAGCGCGGAGATACGCCCCAGAATATGATATAGATAAGATTTATGAGGATTTATAAGCAGTGTTGGCAACAGTTGTAAAAACGTGTCAATACTGATATACTAGACAAGATATTATGATGTGATTTGTAAAAAGAGGAGAACATATTCATGGATGAGATAGCAGTATTAATTCCCTGCTATAATGAGAGTAAAACGATAGAAAAGGTTGTAAAGGATTTTAAGGCAGCGTTACCGGAGGCTGTCATTTATGTATATGATAATAATTCCACGGATGGAACGGATGAGATTGCAAGAAATGCAGGTGCCATTGTTCGTTATGAGTATCAGCAAGGTAAGGGTAATGTTATTCGAAGAATGTTCCGTGAAATCGATGCCAAGTGCTATATCATGACAGATGGTGATGATACTTATCCTGCAGATGAGGCGAGAAAGCTTTGTGAGCCGGTGTTAAAGAGAAATGCAGATATGGTGGTAGGGGACAGGCTTTCTTCTTCCTATTTTGAGGAGAATAAGAGACCATTCCATAACTTTGGAAACTCTATTGTACGTGGTTCGATTAATAGTATGTTTAAGAGTGATATCCGTGATATTATGACGGGGTATCGTGCATTCAGCTATCTCTTTGTAAAGTCCTTTCCTGTATTATCAAAGGGCTTTGAGATTGAGACAGAGATGAGTATTCATGCCATTGATAAAAATATGCGTGTCGAAAATGTCATTATCCAGTATCGTGACAGACCGGAAGGAAGTGTATCGAAGCTGAATACGTTCTCAGATGGCTTTAAGGTTATTAAGACGATTATAAAGCTTTATAAGAATTATAAGCCATTTGGTTTCTTTACATGGATTGCGGCATTGTTAGCTTTACTTGCAACGGTCTTTTTGATTCCTGTACTGTGCGAATATGTTGCAACAGGGCTGGTGCTTCGCTTCCCGACTCTGATCGTGTGCTGTTTTGTATATCTGAGTGCGATTCAGGCATTCTTTGCGGGTATCATGCTTTCTACGATTAGACAGAAGAATTTACAGGATTATGAGACGAAGCTGATAACCTTACAAAATATATATCAGGATAAGACAAAGTAATAGAAATGGAAACAGAATATGAAACGTGTTTTATTAGTTGGAGTGAATGCGAAGTACATTCACTCCAATCCTGCAATTTACAGCCTGGAAGCTTATGCAAGAGCTCATGTAGGTAGAGAGCTTGCAGACGGAGCTTTAGAGCTTGTGGAATATACGATTAATCAGAATATGGAAAACATTTTGGCAGATATTTACCGAAGAAAACCGGATATAGCTGCCTTTTCCTGTTATATCTGGAACTGGAATATGATACAGGATATTTTACTGGAGCTTCCGAAGGTCTTACCGGATATTCAGATATGGCTTGGAGGACCGGAGGTATCCTTTCATGGAGAACAGATATTAGAGCGATTTTCTTCAGTAAAGGGTATTATGCTTGGAGAGGGCGAGAAGACCTTTACAGAGCTTATGGATTATTATCAGTACCAACAGGAAGAAGGAAAAAAGCTTGCTGATATAGAAGGCTTACTACTTCAAAGTGGTAGAACAGGAGCGCAGAAGCCGGTATCGATGGACGAACTGCCCTTTTTTTATAAAGCAGATGAAAGGAATGACAACAGTGGATTAGAACGATTTGAGAATCGTATTTTATATTATGAATCCCAGAGAGGGTGTCCTTTTAGTTGCGCATATTGTTTGTCATCGATTGATAAAACCGTTCGTTTCCGCAGTTTGGACAGGATAAAAGAACACATGCGGTTTTTCCTTGAGAATAAGGTACCACAGGTTAAATTTATCGACAGAACCTTCAACTGTAATGCGAAGCATGCTTATGAAATATGGAAGTATTTAAAAGAACATGACAATGGTGTCACAAACTTTCACTTTGAAATAGCAGCAGACCTTTTAACAGAGGAACAGCTGGAAGTGATGTCTGATATGCGTCCGGGATTGATTCAGCTGGAAATCGGCGTGCAGTCTACGAATGAACAGACCTTGCAAGCGATTAACCGTGATACGAGGCTGTCACATCTGCGTGAGATGGTGGCAAAGGTATATAGCTATGGAAATATACATCAACACCTTGATTTGATTGCCGGGCTTCCTTATGAGGATTATGAAAGTTTTGGAAAATCCTTTGATGACGTTTATGCTATGAAGCCACAACAGCTGCAATTAGGCTTCTTAAAGGTGTTAAAAGGCTCGCCAATGGAGGAAAAGGCTTCCGAATATGGTATTATTTACAACTCCAAATCGCCGTATGAAGTGTTATACTCTAAGTGGCTTTCGTATGAAGATGTGCTGAAGCTTAAGGGTATCGAAGAAATGGTGGAGCTTTATTATAACAGCAATCAGTTTGTACATACGTTACGGGTGTTGGAAACGGAGTTTGCATCTGCTTTTTCCATGTATGAGGCATTGGCTTTTTTCTATGAAGAAAAGGGTTATGCCGTTCATACACCGGCAAGGGCATATCGCTACCAGGTGTTGTTAGAATTTGCAAGTCAGGTGAATCCAGCGAGAAAAGAGCTGTATGTGGAGCTTTTGACCTTTGACATGTATCTGAGGGAGAATCTGAAAAGTAGACCTGCCTTTTGTCCGGTTCTCAATGCTACAAAAGAGGAAGGACATAAGGTTAAGGAATTCTATCAGAATGAGGCAGAGAGTCCAAGATTCTTAATGGAATATAAGGGCTATCAGGGAGCGCAGCTGATGAAGATGACGCATCTGGAGGCTTTTCACTATGCCGTATGGAGTAGAGAGGCGCAGGTGTGTGTGAATAGACTGGAAAAGCCAATGTATGTGTTGTTTGATTATCAGAGTAGGGATGCGCTTACACATGATGCACATTATACTGTAGTGGGAGAACAATTAGGAGAAAGCGCAGTTGCTGGAGTGAACAGTAACAATACTTAACAAAAGGAGGCTGGTGTTATTGAATAAGAGAACAAAGGCGATTTTAGATGCATTAGATGAAAGATATGGTACCGATGTATTTTGCCATTTGAACTTTGAAACACCGTGGCAGCTTTTGATAGCAACAATGCTTAGTGCACAATGTACGGATGCGAGAGTCAACCTTGTTACAAAGGATTTGTTTCAAAAGTACAAAAGCATAGAAGATTTTGCGAATGCAGATTTAAAGGAGCTGGAGCAGGATATCCATTCAACAGGTTTCTATCATAATAAGGCAAAAAACATCATTGCCTGTTGCCAAAGGCTTCATTATGAGTATCATGATGAAGTACCAAGCAGTATAGAAGAGTTGACAGGACTTGCGGGAGTTGGCAGAAAGACGGCGAATGTAGTGCGTGGTCATATTTTCCATGAACCAAGTATTGTAGTGGATACCCATGTAAAACGTATTAGCAGGAGACTTGGATTTACAAAGGAGGAAGATCCGGTTAAGGTAGAATTCGACCTTATGAAGGTAATTCCAAAAGACCATTGGATTCTGTATAATATGCAGATTATCTCTTTTGGCAGAGAGATTTGTAAGGCTCCAACGCCAAAATGTGAGGAATGTTTTTTGGTAGAATACTGCAAGAGCAAGGATAAAAAGGGTTCTAAGAAGAAGTGATAGAAAAATACAAAAGAAAGACAGGAAAAGTATGCTTACAGATTATGTTGCAATGGATTTGGAGACAACAGGCCTGAATCCACGCATGGAAAAAATTATAGAGATTGGTGCAGTGCGGGTTCGAAATGGTGTAGTGGAGGATACCTTCTGCACCTATGTAAATCCGGCAAAGGCTATACCTGAACGGATAACAGAGCTTACCGGAATTACCAATGAAGATGTTGCCAATGCACCCTATATCGAAGAGGTGCTTCCACAGTTTCTGGAGTTTTTGGGTGAGGATTATCTGCTGGGACACAATATCATCTTTGACTATTCCTTTGTAAAAAAGGCAGCAGTGAATCAGAAGCTGTCCTTTGAGAGAAATGGTATTGATACGTTGCGAATTGCAAGGCGTTTTTTAACGAATCTGGAGAGTAGGAATCTAGGATTTCTGTGTAAGCATTATGAGATTCCTTTAGAAGAGGCTCATAGAGCGTATCATGATGCTCATGCAGCGCATTTGCTGTATCAAAGGCTGGGTGAAGAGTTCTATGAAAAAGAAGAAGCGACTTTTAGACCAAAGCCGCTTGTATACAGTGTAAAAAAAGAAGTGTTGATGACACCAAGACAAAAGACATATATTTTAGACCTGGCGCAAAAATATCATATGGAAATCGAAAACGGACAGATTATACTTCCGCCTGTACTGGTTGAGAAGCTAGGGGACAGGCTGGATATTGAGCATATGACAAAAAATGAAGCAAGCAGGCTCATTGATTGTGTATTGAGCCGGATGAAAAACAGCAGGTAGCGTTATGGACAGGCGGCCTGTAAATGTTGAAGGATAGCGTTTTTCATAATGGATTGAAGTCCTTCAGCTTGTGGAATCAGAGAGTGTATTTTTTCCGGTGTGCCGACTTGTATATATAAATCGGCGAGAAGATAATAGCTTTTGCTTACATCGCTTCCGGTGGAAATGGCATATTCCAAAACACGGATAGCATTTTGCTTGTCGTCGCAATCAGCAAGATTCTCTGCTAGCTTGTGAAGGATGGTAACCATCTGTGTATAATGAGTATCATACTCACTTAATACGGTAATATTTGCAGTTCCATAAGTGAGCTTCAAATCAGTGTTGCTGATACCCGTCAGATTTACGATTTTCAGGGTAGACAGATCCTTTAAATCTTGTATGTAGGAAAGCATCTGTGGTGTAGGTTGTGCGGGTTGCAGGGTTAGGATTTCCTCGGGAATAGAAATATAGCTTAACGTTTCCAAAGATTTTTTTCGGACAAAGTTAGACTTATATTCCTTATTCCAATAGCTTTGTTCTAGATTTTGTTGTTTGTTTTTGTCTTTTGTAATAGAAATACCAACAAAACATGCCAGTATGAGAGTGCTTGCCAAAATAAAAAAATTCATTTATAATATCCTTTCAGTATAATAGTTTGGAATGGAGTGGTAAAGTTATGAATATACATAATAAGAAAACACAACGAACCATAGCTGCAGTAATCGTAGTAGTTTTGATTCTTGCAATGGTGATTCCAAGTTTCCTTAGTATTGTAGGTTTCTAAAGTCAGAATCCTATTATATTTTACAAAAATATTATGTAAATTACAAGCGGTCGTGTTATATTTGTCTGAATGATTATCGGTTTTGGAATTTGTGCATGTTACTGTGAATAGTAACGTGTAGGAGGAGATAATGAAAAAATTGAGAGAAAAGAGTTATTCTACAGTTCTGGCAGTACTATTTGCATTGGTGGTTATGTTAACTATAATACCCATGCAGGAGGTGCAGGCAAGAAGTGAAGATAAAACCATATTAGATGGTATCTATATGGACCAGATTGATTTATCTGGCATGACGGTAGAGGAAGCTACCAATACAGTAAATGCCTTTGTAAATGAGTTAAAACAGCGAGTTGTTACCTTTGGTGCAGTAGACGAGCACTATGTAGCAATTACAGTTGGAGATTTAAGTCTTAACTGGACGAATCCTGAGGTATTGGAAGAGGCTGCCGGTCTTGGAAAAGAAGGAAATATCGTTCAAAGATATAAGGCAATTCAAGATTTGAAGTATGGTAAAAAGGTATATCCGCTTGCATTAGGAGTGGATAAGGATGTCATTCGAACCGTTATGCAGGAGCAGTGCGCAGAATATGATATTCCGGCGGTTAATCCGACTTTACAGCGAGAAGGTGAAGGGTTCACGGTAATAGAAGGACAAACTGGACTTAGTACCAATATTGAAGAAACGGTAAATAAAACGTATGACTATCTGACGAATGGCTGGAATTATCAGGATGCATCGATTGATGTAGTGATTGATGTAACACAGCCTAAGGGCAATGCAGAAGATCTTGCCGTGGTTAAGGATGTTCTTGGAACCTTTACAACGAGTTACTCTACAAGTGGTAAGGCAAGAAGAGCAAATGTGGAAAATGGTTGTCGTCTGATTAACGGAACAACCCTTTATCCGGGAGAGGAATTTTCTACTTATGATAGCGTAAGACCATTTACCGAGGCCAATGGATATTATCCGGCGGGCTCCTATCTGAATGGCAAGGTGGTAGACAGTATCGGTGGTGGAATCTGTCAGGTTTCTACTACATTATATAATGCCGTTCTACTTTCAGAGCTCGAGATAACAGAGCGTTATAATCATTCTATGATTGTCAGTTATGTAGAGCCTTCTATGGATGCGGCTATTGCAGAATCGGCAGGAAAAGATTTTAAATTTAAGAATAACCTGAATTATCCAATTTATATTGAGGGAAAAACAGAGAATAAAAAGGTAACCTTTACCATTTATGGTCTGGAAGAAAGAAAGCCGGAGCATAAGGTAAAGTATGAAAGCGAAGTGCTTAAGGTAACGCATCCTGACTCAGAAATCATTGTTCAGAATGCAGGCATGCCGGTTGGCTCTGTGGTAGTAGAGTCAGCTCATATTGGTTATGTGGCACAGCTTTGGAAGGTTATCGAGGAAAATGGGCAGGAGATTAGCCGTGATGTCATCAACAAGAGTACCTATAAGGTGTCTCCTAGAAGTGCGACTGTTGGAACCGCAACGGATAATCCGGCATACGCTAGCCGCATTCAGGCGGCGATTGCAACCGGAAGCATTGACCATGTTAAGGCAGAGGCAGCAGCGATTCAGGCTGAGCAGGCGGCAGTAGCAGCACAGCAACAGGCGATTGCGCAGCAGCAGGCAGAGTTAGAGGCTTATTATAAAGCACTGGCAGAGCAACAGGCGGCAGAGGGCGTGCCGGCACCTTAACAATAGCGCAAGATATTATGGCGCAAGAATGTGCTTAAGCACATTTTTATATAACAATATATGAAACACAGAGGATAGGCTATGAATTATGGAAAGGTATCGGAGAGCGTTTATAAGCGCACCGTATATAAGACAATTCATACAACTGGATATTTTGATAAAGAAACAGAAAAGGGCGCAGTACTGGGGGCAGACTGCGCCTTTTTGGCATCTACAGTAACCGCAAGTGGTCAGGCATGGGGCAAGGATGCTATGGTAGCGACTAGAGCAGCACAGCATGCATTAAATCATCTGGCGGCGTTGGGAGCGTTACGGGGTACGGCAGAGGAAAGTGCAGTTGCTTATGTCAGCTTGAATATTAACATTCCCGCAGAATATCGAGAGGCGAAGCTTCGGGCAGTTCTTGAAAAAGTAACAAAGACAATGGCAGATATGCGTGTATCGATTCTGACAACAGAGGTACAGGTAATACCGAGTATTACAACAGTCTTAGTAACGGCTCATGCTTATACTCATGCTGCAAAGGAAGATATTCTAGTGCCCGGAGAAGCGAAGGCGGAGCAGGATGTTGTTATGACAAAGTGGCTTGGACTGGAAGGAACGGCGACGATTACAGATAGGAAGCTTCGGGAACTGCAGACAAGATATCCAGCAGGTATATTAGATGAGGTAGCTGCTTTTGAACAGTATTTGTCAATTATTCCGGAGGCAGCAACCGCCGCAAAGTCCGGCGTCAGCGCGATGCAGGTTGTGCGAGAGGGAGGCATCTTTGGTGCTCTCTGGGAGCTTGCAGAGGAAAGTGACGTTGGACTGGTCATAGACTTAAAGAAGATACCCGTGAAACAGGAGACGATAGAGGTTTGTGAATTTTTTGATGCAAATCCTTATAAGCTGTTATCAGGAGGAAGTCTTCTGTTTACGACAGACAAGGGTATGGATCTGGTAGCCCTGCTGGAAGAGCAAGGGATTGCAGCAACAGTGATTGGAAAGACCATAGAAGGTAACGACCGTATTCTTATGAATGAGGATGAGAAGAGATTCCTCGAACCGGCAAGAGAAGATGAATTGTATAAGGTGCTGGCATAGGAAAATGGTCGATATATTGTAGAAAAGGAGAATGAGATTATGAGAGAAAAGATATTATCTATTATCGAGAAGAACAGTAGAATCGATTTGAAGGAATTAGCAGTCATTCTTGGCGTAGAAGAAGTAGATATTGTAAACGAGATGGAGCTGATGGAAAAAGAGGGCGTTATCTGTGGTTACCATACTCTGATTGACTGGGAAAAGACCAGTGCAGAGAAGGTAAATGCTCTGATTGAGGTTAGAGTAACACCTCAGAGGGGAAATGGCTTCGACAGCATTGCAGAGAAGATTTATAAGTATTCAGAGGTTCATGCTGTATATCTGATTTCCGGTGGTTATGATTTGCTTGTAACCTTGGAAGGAAAGTCCTTAAAAGAGATTTCAAGCTTTGTATCTGAGAAGCTTTCTACACTGGACTCTGTATTAAGTACAGCAACTCATTTTATCTTGAAGAAATATAAGGATCATGGAACTATCCTTGCAAAAAAAGAAGTTGATGAAAGGATGCAGGTGACACCATGAGAAATCCATTATCAGAAACCATCGTAGGGATTAAGCCATCAGGCATCCGTAAGTTTTTTGACATTGTGAGTGAGATGAAGGATGCCATTTCTCTTGGCGTTGGTGAGCCTGATTTTGAGACTCCGTGGCATATAAGAGATGAGGGAATTAAGTCCTTAGAAAAAGGAAAGACATTCTATACTTCTAATTCCGGTCTGGTAGAGTTAAGACAGGAGATTTGTAATTATTTAAAGAGACGATATGATATTTCCTATCGTGCAAGAGAGGAAGTATTGATTACGGTAGGCGGCTCTGAGGCGATTGATATTGCACTTCGTGCCATGGTTGATCCGGGCGATGAGGTATTGATTCCTCAGCCTAGCTATGTTTCCTATGAGCCTTGTGCGATTCTTGCAGGAGCAAAGCCGGTTGTTATCGAGTTAAAGCATGAGAACCAATTTCGTCTGACGGCAGAAGAATTAGAGGCAGCAATTACCGATAAGACCAAGATTTTAATTCTGCCGTTTCCGAATAATCCAACTGGTGCGATTATGGAAAGAGCGGACTTGGAGGCAATTGCAAGGGTTATTGAGAAGCATGACTTATTTGTGATTTCCGATGAGATTTATTCGGAATTATGCTATACAGAGAATCATGTATCCATCGTGAATATTCCGGGAATGTGGGAGAGAACCATATTAATCAATGGCTTTTCTAAGTCCTATGCCATGACAGGCTGGAGACTTGGTTATGCATGCGGACCGGAAGCGATTATTGCTCAGATGACTAAGATTCATCAGTTCTGCATCATGTGCGCGCCTACAACTTCACAGTATGCGGCAGTCGATGCCTTGAAGAATGGCGATGAAGATGTTGCCAAGATGCGAGAGTCCTATGATCAGAGAAGACGATATTTAGTACATGCTTTTAAGGAAATGGGCTTAGAATGTTTTGAACCATTTGGTGCTTTTTACATATTTCCTTGCATTAAAGAATTCGGCATGACAAGTGATGAGTTTGCAAATCGTTTCTTACAGGAAGAAAAGGTTGCGGTTGTACCGGGAACGGCATTCGGCGACTGTGGCGAAGGCTTTATCCGTATTTCTTATGCGTATTCTATGGAGCGTTTAAAGGAAGCAATCGGAAGACTGGAGCATTTTGTGGCAAGACTTCGCGAGGAAAACGCAAAGAATTCATAAGTGAATTTATAAAGTGCAAGCTGTCGGGCTTGCACTTTTTGACGTGATAGGAAATTGCTGTTACGTAGTGGTAGTTAAACAAGAATTTCGTAAGAAATTCTTGCCAAAGTGCGTGCGCTGGCACGCACTATTTTGACAAGAAAGAGGAAAAAATTATGAATATTGTATTACATCAGCCGGAAATTCCGGCAAATACCGGAAATATAGGCAGAACCTGTGTGGCAACCAATTCCACACTCCATTTAATAGAGCCTTTGGGCTTTCGCTTGACGGGGAAGGAACTCAAGCGTGCCGGAATGGATTACTGGGAGCATTTAGATGTTAGAAGATATATGAATTTTGAAGAGTTTTTAGAGAAAAACCCAAATGCGAAAATCTGGATGGCAACCACAAAAGCCAAAAAGACTTATACAGAGGCGCAGTTTGGTCCCGATGACTATATTATGTTTGGTAAGGAAAGTGCAGGAATTCCAGAAGAAATTCTGGTCGATTATGAAGAAACCTGTGTCCGTATTCCGATGCTGGATAAGGTAAGAAGTCTGAATTTGTCCAATTCAGTTAGTATTGTTTTATATGAGGCATTAAGACAGAATCAGTTTGCGAATATGCAGCTGGAGGGTGAGCTTCATCATTTGTCGTGGAAGTAATAACATGAAATCAGACTACAATTGTGAGAGAAGTGTAAAAGCTTCTCTTTTTTTATTTGTTAGGAAAGTGCTCGAAATGTAGTAAGCGTTAGACAAGAATTTCGTAAGAAATTCTTGCAAAAGTGCATGCGCTGGCATGCACTATTTTTATTGATGAATGGTATGGAAAAGAGCATAAAAGTGCCAAAAATTGTTATAAACAGTGCCAAAATAAGTAAGGGGAAGGAAAAAGTATAGGTAGATTCCCGAAAAAGTATGGAATCTTTGCGTTTTTGAGAAAAAATAATCTAAAAGCCTTGACAAGTTATATAAAATACATAAAATGAAAAGTGTAAGCGACAAAAATATAGATAACATAACCAAATACAAAAAATGGCACAAATGGCGAAAATAAAGTAAAAAAACACTATATGCCTAAAAAAAGATGAAATAAAATGTGCCAAAATTAGTATAATATAATCGGCAAGTAAAAAGAAAGGATGTAACTAGGAAGGTACGAATAGTTACAAAAGGACAAAAGTCAGATGAAGATTTATAACGTAAAAGACCGTGAATATGAAGCTTATGGACGTGTTCTGACAGCAGAATATGAGGTGGATACTCTGATTCAGGCAATGGAAAAGACTCCTGCGCCGGAGAATGTAATCTATATCCCATCCGATGCAGAGATAGAGGCGCTTCCACAGGCAAAGGTATTATGTGATAGCTTTTTTGGTGGTATGCCTGCTCAGATTGGTTATTGTAACGGAACCAATCACAAATTAGATGCCTGCGAATATCACAGATGCTCGGAGCTTGGTATAGCTATTACAGATTTGATTCTTTTAATTGGTAAGCAGGAAGATATTACGATGGATTATCTCTATGATACAGAGAATATTCAGGCATTCTTTGTTCCGGCAGGAACCGTATATGAGATGTATGCAACGACTCTGCATTACGCTCCATGCAGCTATGAGAATAAGCCTTTTAAGAATATTGTTATTCTTCCAAAGGGAACGAATGAAGACTTGAATGTAAGTCCGAATGGTGCAAAGGAAGATCCACTTCTTTTTGCAGTGAACAAATGGCTAATCGCTCACGAGGAAGCAGGAATTGAAGGCGCATTTAATGGATTAAAGGGTGTCAATATTACCCTGGATTAATAAGTAACTATTGTGTGATAAAAGAAAATGGAGGAAAGAAAAATGATTAACATTCCAAAAATGAAAGTAGGTATTGTTGCAGTAAGTAGAGACTGTTTCCCAGAGTCTTTATCTGTAAACAGAAGAAAGGCTTTAGTAGAAGCATATGCAAAGAAGTATGATGCAGAGGATATTTATGAGTGTCCTATTTGTATCGTTGAAAGTGAAATACATATGGTTCAGGCATTAGAAGACATCAAGAAGGCAGGCTGTAATGCTCTTTGTGTATATCTTGGAAACTTCGGTCCTGAAATTTCTGAAACTCTTCTTGCAAAGCACTTTGACGGACCTAAGATGTTCGTTGCTGCAAGCGAAGAGAATACAGAAACACTTGCAAGCAGCCGTGGTGATGCATACTGTGGTATGTTAAATGCAAGCTACAACTTAAAGCTTCGTAATATCAGAGCATATATCCCAGAGTATCCTGTTGGAACAGCTGAGGAATGTGCAGATATGATTCATGAGTTCTTACCAATCGCTCGTGCAATCGATGGATTAAACAACTTAAAGATTATCAGCTTTGGACCTCGTCCACTCAACTTCCTTGCTTGTAATGCTCCAATCAAGCCTCTTTACAACCTTGGTGTTGAGATTGAAGAGAACTCTGAGCTTGACTTATTCGAAGCATTCAACAAGCATGCAAATGACCCAAGAATTCCAGATGTAGTTAAGGATATGGAAGCAGAGCTTGGTGCAGGAAACAAGAAACCTGAAATTCTTCCTAAGCTTGCTCAGTATGAGTTAACACTTCTTGACTGGGTTGAAGAGCATAGAGGATACAGAAAGTATGTTGCTATCGCAGGAAAGTGCTGGCCAGCATTCCAGACACAGTTCGGATTCGTTCCTTGCTATGTAAACAGCCGTTTAACTGGACGTGGAATCCCGGTTTCCTGTGAAGTAGATA
>JAFSGY010000001.1 GCA_017440575.1 Lachnospiraceae bacterium
AGGGACGGAGAAACAGATGGAAACGAAATTAGGAAGAATAGCAGACAAATCAAAGAATGAGGTCAGACCGATATATACATCATTGTATCATATGCTAAATGAGGAAATGCTCATAAAATGCCATAGAGAATTACAAGGAAATAAAGCGGTAGGAATAGACGAGATAACCAAAGCCGAATATAACCTTAATTTGGAAGAGAATATAAGTAAGCTGGTGAAGAGGCTAAAGAATAAATCATACAAACCGTTGCCAGTTAAGCGAGTATATATACCAAAAGCAAATGGTAAGAAACGACCACTCGGCATAGCAGCATATGAAGATAAGATTGTGCAATTAGGATTGAAGAAGATACTCGAAGCGGTATATGAACCTAAGTTCATGGAAAATATGTATGGCTTCCGACCGAAGCGAAACTGTCACATGGCAATAAAAGAAATGTGTAGCAGCATTATCAGAAAGAAAATCAACTACATAGTAGATGCAGATATAAAAGGGTTCTTTGACAATATGAGACACGAATGGATAATAAAATTCGTAGGTTACTACGTAAAAGACCCCAATATATTGAAGCTGATAAATAAGTATCTGAAAGCAGGAATAATGGAAGAGGGCAAATACATAGAGAGTGAACAAGGCTCAATACAGGGAGGGATAATCAGTCCTATACTTGCAAATATGTATATGCACCATGTGTTAGTATTATGGTATAAATACTATTACGAACACAGAGGGAAAGGCGAGAGTTTTCTGGTAGTATACGCAGACGATTTCATAACAGGATTTGAATATAAATCAGAAGCGGAAAGATATTACAGGGAATTGCAGGAAAGACTAAAGAAGTTTGGTTTGGAAATAGAAGAAAGTAAGAGCAGGCTATTGGAATTTGGCAGATATGCGAAAGAGAGGAGAGAAAAGCGAGGGGAAGGAAAACCTGAAACTTTTAATTTTCTCGGATTCACATTCTATTGCGGAGAAACACAAAAAGGTAAATACTGTGTAATACCAAAGACAAACAGCAAGAAATTCAGAATGAAGCTGAAAGAGATGAATGAATGGCTTAAGATACACAGGGTAATGCCGATAAAAGAACTCATACCGATGCTGAACAAGAAACTGATAGGACACTACAGGTACTATGGAGTAACTTACAATATCAGAATGCTTGTAAAGTACCATTATTACACAGTAAATATGTTGTTCAAATGGTTAAACCGAAGAAGTCAAAAGAAAAGTTACACATGGGAACAGTTTCACATGATGTTAACGTATTATCCGATAGCCCAACCGAAGAGATATGTAAATCTCTAAGAAAAAAAATGTAAAAGTTGTTATGAAGAGCCGTATGCGGGAAAGCCGCACGTACGGTTCTGTGAGGACTTCACATCGTGAGGTGTGATTTTACTCGATTTGTAATTAAGTAAGGGGTGGTAACGGTGCAAATAAGAAAATTAAATGATGAGGGATTTGAATCAAGTAAAATCCCTTTTTGGGGAAATAAATACTTAATAGGTAACGGATATTTCGGTGTTCGTGGCACTATGGAGGAATATAAAAAGGATAATATGCCCTGTGTGAATCTTGCGGGCATATACGACAAGGTAGGAGATAAGTGGAGAGAATCTGTTAATGCTCCTAATCCGATTTATACATACATAAAGGTTGACAGTGAAGCTTTTGCACTTCCCGAAAAGGACCCGTTTTCTCATGAGCAGATTATTGATATAGAAACAGCAATTCACTCAAGAAAAACAGTTTGGAATACTGCATATGGCAAAATTACAGTAGCTTGCGAAAGGTTTGCAAGTATGGCAAATCAGCACCTCATCTGTATGAAATATTCCGCTTCTGCAGACTACGATTGCGAGATTGA
>JAFSGY010000035.1 GCA_017440575.1 Lachnospiraceae bacterium
CATATTCGCCCTCATTGTCTGAGCTTCGGATAATGCATCCATCAAGAGGTTTATCACCCAAAACATCAAAATGACTGACATTAACCACAACATTTTTATCCTTTAAATCTGCAAAGGCTGCATCTCTAACCGAAAAAGCAAAACCATTGGCACTAATATTAACCATTTTGCCCTGATAAATCTTATCACTTTCCTTTACCTTAATGGTACATGCATTGGACAATGGCATTCTAGGATATTTTCTTCTGTTAAATACCTTAGGATTCGTTTCGACAACAAGTCTGTAATCCCCCTTCTCACCTGCTTTACATGCATGGATCTCAACTTCCTCCCAGCTATATAAAACATTATCTACTACAATACGAAGCTGACACTTTGCATGCTTATTCTTCGTGTCAAAGATTTCCTGACTCTTGCCATCAATGGACACATATACCTGCTTATCAAGCTGTTCTACAACCTCACCAATGTATTCCTTCTTCTTATCAGTATCAGTGAACGCAATCGCTAATTTCATACCGGCTCTGACATCCTGAACACCCATGAAGCCGCCAACACCGAGCTCTTCCATAAGATGTCCTACAACGTTCTCAATATCAATGGCGCTCTTTGCACTTTCTTCATACTTACTAAGCATGGTCTTGGTCGTAGCTTCTGCTTCATTAATGCTTTCTGTCATGGTTTCCATGACTTCACATACCTGCTTCATATTATCCTCTAATGTCTGATTAGAGTTTTCTACTTCCTTAAAGGCACTGTCAACAACCTTAATATTCTCACCAAGGCTAGTTGCATCATTGGTAATATCCGTTACACTTCTATTTACATTTGCCACCTTTTCTATATTAGTCTCAATCAGAGCAATTGTCTCTTCAATGGCTTCGAGCATCTTTCCAGAAGTTTCTTCCAAATGTCCAAGCGCTGTCATAATCTGGCTGGACGAATCCTGCGTTCCACTACTAAGCTCTCGTATTTCATTTGCAACAACAGCAAATCCTCTACCAGCTTCTCCTGCACGTGCTGCTTCAATTGATGCATTTAAAGCAAGTAAATTCGTCTTATTGGTAATACCTTCAATCGTACTAGTCTGCTGCTTTACATTTTCAAATTCTTCCTTAAAATCAACCAGAATCTTTCCAACCTGTGCGGAAAGCTCTGCCATCTTATTGGTTGTATCTACCACTTCAACAAGCTCATTAGAACTCGTATTAGCATGCTCCACCGAAGCTCCGATAAGCTCTACTACCTGATTCATAAGGTCTGCTACATTTTTCAGCTGTGTACCAATTACAGAAGTCATCTCCATGGAAGACATGGTCTTATCGTTTAATACCTCATTATTATTAGAAAGGTTGCGCATATCTATTACAACGTTATTCGCACCCTCTTTGTTCTCATCTGCAAGCTCACGCACTACGGTTACACCATCTACTACGGCATTACTTGCCACCTTAACCTTCTCAACGGTCTGAACTACTCTTGCAAGATTTGCCTCTATCGACTGGGTTAATGCACCATCCGACTGATGTAAGTGTTTAATCGCCATGTTCGTACAGGAATAGCACGTTAAAACGATTGCAAACTGTAATGCACAATCTACGCTACTGACAAACTCCATCATGTCCTTTACCCAGCCTTTATACAGATTACTGGAAATAAGAACAAACATAGTAGACCACATCATCGTCTTAATCAGCTTCGCATCCTTATACAAAATCAATATGGATATCAACGGCAAAATAAACACATAGGATATCTCATCCATAGAAGTCCATGCAATCACTGCAAAAAAGAGCAAATATCCCAAGCCTAAAATCCATTTATATTTTTTATAATCCATTCCCTTAAGCTTTAGCATAATTCCCGCAAATAGGTATATTCCCCAACCTATCGTTGAAAACATAATGAACCAGTTTTTACCTACTTCACCCTGAGCCATCTTTACTCCATAATATATGGATACTATAATGATTAAAGTAAGCCATGTGGTACCGGCTCTCCTGTTTGCTTTCGCTCTGAAATATGCCTCATCATAATTCTGCATACATTTTCCACCTTTCTACGTGTGTTTGCAATATATTCCCCTATATTGTACCACAAATTAATTAATATTTACAATATTATCCATTTATTATATCTGCCTTCTCTTTTTTTCGCATTTTTCATTTATTGACTATACATATTTCAGTTTTATATCATTAACGAATTCCTTATTAACCAAAAAGCCAGCAATCACATTTTTCTCGCGCTTGCTGACTTTTCTTTTTTAACATTTCATCAATTCTTTCAAATATTTTAGACTCTCATTTAGCTTTTCTAAATTGATTGCTCCATCCTCATTTACAGAGGATGACTCTATTGTAAACGTACCTTTATATCTTACTTCCTCTAAATCCCTAAAAAATGCCTCAAAACCAATTCTACCTTCACCCGGATGCAAACTTCTAAGCTTCTTCCATTCCTTATATTCTCCCGCATAATCATTGATATGCACATGCTGCACTGCCCCATTCCAGAGCCATTGATACTCCTCTTCAAAAGCAGTATCTAATTCACTGTGAAACTGAGCAAACTTCGTATCGAAGGTGAAAGAAATGTCAGGATAGGCATTTTTTAACCTTGTTAAATGGGCTAACGGATTTTCATGATTACATGGTACATTTTCAACCATAAGCAATAAATCATATCGTGCCGATATTTCCCGAAGAATTGCAAATTGTGCTATGTTAATAGAAATATTCCAGTCCGATGGCAATCCTCCCCAAAGATGTAAAACAAGCCGCTTAGCACCAAGTATTTTTGCCATTTTACAGTTTACCTCAAACAACTTATGCGCCTGCTCAATATCTCCCTCTTCATTTCTGCTGATAAGCTCTCCTACCTGCTTTTCAACATGGAAAACAGGAAATTCCACATCTGTGTGGGACAAATATTCTGCAATCTGTTCCCATTCTCCGTACCAAGAATCGTACATCAGGAATTCAAAACCATCACTGTGAATATGTGGAGCAAATTCTTCGATTAGTCGGTAATTCCTGTTGTTTTTTAATGAAATAATTGCTCCTGTGGAGCAGTATAGTTTGCTCATATTTTCCTCCTTACATCCCACAAACCTTATCCGCCAATTGTATCGTAGATGGTCTATGGGCAATCATAATGATTGTTTTCTTGCCTTGAAGGTTCTTCATGGCATCATTTACCAACTGCTCTGACTCATTGTCCAGTGCTGAGGTTGCCTCATCCAGTAGAATAATTGGCGCATTTTTTAGTATGGCTCTGGCAATGGCAATTCTCTGGCGCTGTCCTCCTGAGAGATTATTGCCTCTTTCACCGACTAAGGTATCATACCCGTTCTCAAAGCCTATGATAAATTCATGCGCATTTGCCTGCTTTGCAGCCTCTATCATTTCTTCCTCTCTGGCACTTAAGCTTCCCGTCATAATATTATCTCGAATCGTGCCTTGGAAGAGATATGGCTCCTGGGGAACATACGCAATTTGTTTTCGGATATCTGCAAGTGTATGCTCTCTCATGCTGAGTCCATTGATTCGTATATCTCCCTTCTCCAATGGATATAACCCAAGCAGCAGCTTAGACAGAGTCGTCTTTCCACAACCGGAAGGACCAGTAATTGCCACACATTCTCCCTGCTTTACATGAAGCGAAAAGTCCTCAATCACTTTTCTATCCTCGTCATAGGCAAAGGTAATAGAATCTACCTCTACTACATTTTCCATCGTTTGTAATTCTTTTGCGGAGATTTTATCA
>JAFSGY010000036.1 GCA_017440575.1 Lachnospiraceae bacterium
ATGAATATCAGACATTACATAAGTCATACCCTATTCTCACCCTCTTTTTCTCTATATTACCTGCTGCCACATCAAAGTCCTCCGGTAATAGCTGCTGTATCTGTTCCTTACTAATCTCTTTTCCTGTCATCACACTCATAAGTCTTCTGCTTTGTTTCATCATTGCCTGCTCCAAAACGTTTCTTACATAACGACCATTACCAAATTCTTCTTGCAACACAGCCTTGGCAAAGATACCTCGACATTTTTCAAGTGCCTCATCACTGCAGAGGTATCCCTTCTCTCTTATCATAAGCTTTAAAATCTCCACCATTTCCGTTTCATTATAATCCGGAAAATCCAGATGAAATGCAATTCTACTACGCAAACCTTCATTCTTATTTAAAAACTGTTTCATTTTTTCAGGATATCCTGCAAAGATAACAATGACATCCGAACGATGATTTTCCATTTCCTGCACAATTGTATGAATCGCTTCATCTCCAAAGCTTCCTGAACGGTCATCTACTAAGGAATACGCTTCGTCTATAAATAATACTCCATCCATAGCTTCTTTGAACTTCTTTTCCACCTGCTTCGCTGTCCAGCCAACATATTTTCCAACTAAATCAGCACGACCACATTCCGCCAGATTTCCGTTTCGGATAATTCCCTCTTCTTTCAGAATAGATGTCAGCAGTCTTGCTACCGTAGTCTTTGCACTACCCGGATTCCCTGTAAAAATCATATGCATTGCATTTCTTTGCATTACTAATCCCATTTCATAACGCATACTCTGAATCTTATCCATGGCAACAATCTGTTCCACCAGCTCCTTAATATTCTGCAATCCGACCAATTCCTGCAATTTTTCATATGCCGTTCCTTTTTTCTTCTCCTCTGTAATCTTTACCGTGGTCTTGATTGCATATGTTTTATAGGCTTTTTGATAGATTTTCTGATCTATCCATTCCTCATAATACTTATATATCTCAGACAACTTATAGAAATCCTGCTGTGGAATCCGTTCTTCGTCCAGTACGTCTCTCAGGCACTTATATTCCGAATCATCGATTAGCTTACACAATATTTTCTGAGCCATCTGCCTATTTCCTGTCCCTTCTGACAGCTCCACAATGCGAAGTTCATCCCCTACTTCTTGAATCATACTCTTTGCATAACCCTTTTTTGTCGATATCTCTGCAAAGATAAACAATACCTTCCTATGATACTTCTTAATCAGTTTTCCCACATACTGGAACATTTCACTATAAGCTGAGGCATACTCTGCTTCACTTTCATCACTATAATTCATCGGTAATACCACAGTTGCTCCTACACTGCTTCGGATCAGATTCTCAAAATCGCGTTCCTCATAGCACCGCTCTGTCAGTTCTACAATATGATTCACTCGCCCACTAAGAATACGTTTATTATTATGTAAGGACAAAATCAACAGCTCCAGCATTGCCTTCATGGATTTCTCATTCCCTGCACTAATATGATAATGAACCGGATGTCCATAAAACTGTTTCATATTCTCCTTGCTATAAATACGCTTGATTTCTTCAAGATAGTCAGTACCTGCCATCAGCTCATTTGCCCTTTTTACTGCTGCTTTTACCCCTTGTTTCTTCTGACAATACATGGTTTCCTCAAGCTTAAACGTACAGTTATCATTATAATCCAGCTTCATCATCTGCAATATTCTACGTTCACTGCGTAACAAATTATTGCTGTCTCCTTCTACTATAATGCTACGAAATCCTTCTACCGTAATCTCTTCTGCCTTTTTCAGCTTACAGCTCATGTTCATGGAGTCACTAAGTCTTTCTTTTATGAGTTTCCAAACATCTGTAATCTGTATTTCTGCCTTTGCTGAAACAGCCAAATCAAACTTGTCCTTTTCAATGGCATAAACATATGCTGTTATGAAATTCTCATCCAGAGACAATACTTTGAGGTTCTTATTCATTCTTGTTCCTATGCGGCGTTCCTGTTCATTTATATCTTCGGATTCTGACTGCACTGACTTTTCAAGCTCGTATTCCACCATAATATCATAAAAGATCATACTCATATTCCTCCACAAGCTTTTTCAAAGCTTCACATTGTTTTGCCTTTTTCTGTTCCATATCTGTATCCACTCGGAACAGGTCAAAAAAAGGAACTAAATAATCATAGTTACCTACAATTTCTCCGTCTTTAATCAAACGAATCATAATATTAAGAAGCCTTTGTGCAACCACCAAGATATCGTTTCCTCTGACCGGCCCCATATTCTCCATATCTTCTGCAACCAATTTTGCCAATCGTTCTGACAGATTTCCGAATATATGCCTTCTAGCCTCACCACTCATCCCTTTCATAACAAGCGCAAGTTGATATATGTCTATTTCTCTCAGAATTCTTTGTATTTTTTTGTCACTCATATCACAAATCACATAATCAACTAACTTCATGACATACAAACCATGATCTTTTGGCTTCCATATCTCCTTCTTGCCGCAAAGTCTCTCTATCCTTGTCGCCTCTACCTCCTGCTCTTTTCTCTTCTG
>JAFSGY010000037.1 GCA_017440575.1 Lachnospiraceae bacterium
AAGGGCCAGAATCGTTTTGGATGTCAATAAGTCGGAGCGACATATTCGTGGCGGAATGGCTACGAAAGAGAAGTATTTACAACAACATACATAATAATTTTATAAAAGTCCTTTTACGCAAATTGTTGTGCCGGATTGACCTACAAAAAATGTCCCGGCTGACTGAAAAAGTAAAGGGATTTTTATTTTATAAAAAAGATGTCAGAAGCGGTCGAAAAAGGGTGCTTTTTCTTGACTATGAACGCTAATTGGAATAAAATAATATTAATTATACTCATTGGGGGAGGCAATTAATTATGGTGGAGTTAAACAAGGGGTTAGTCTATACAAATGATGACTGTGTAGGCTGTAACAGATGTATTTCGGTTTGTCCTGTTTTACAGGCAAATCATGCAGTAGTGGACGGTGCTTTCAATGTTGTTAGGGTAGATGGGGATTCCTGTGTGCATTGTGGTGCGTGTATTGATGTCTGTCAGCATAAGGCGAGAGACTTTGAAGATGATACGGAACGTTTCTTTGCGGATTTGGAAAGAGGCGAGAGAATCAGCTTGTTGTTGGCACCCGCTTTTATTGCGAATTATCCGAACGAGTACAGACAGATTCTGGGCTATTTAAAGAGCCTTGGCGCAAACCATATTATCAGTATCAGTTTTGGCGCGGATATTACGACATGGGCATATTTGAACTGGATTACAAAGAATAATTTGGTTGGCGGTATTTCACAGCCTTGTCCTGCTGTTGTGGATTATATTGAAAATTATGTTCCGGAATTAGTTTCTAAACTGGTGCCGATTCACAGTCCTATGATGTGTGGTGCTATTTATGCTAAGAAGTATATGAATGTAACGGACAAGTTGGCATTCATCAGTCCCTGTATTGCAAAGAAGTCTGAAATAACAAGACCTCAGAATGCAGGATATATTGAGTACAATGTTACTTTTGAGCATCTGGTTAAGAAGCTTAAAGGTATGGATTTAAGCAAATACAACGGTTTTGATGAGATTGAATACGGTTTGGGTAGTGTATATCCTCAGCCCGGCGGTCTTCGCGAAAATGTGGAACACTTCCTTGGAAGAGATGTATTTATTCGTCAGATTGAAGGCGAGAAACATGTATATCATTTCCTGGAAGCATACGCAGATCGTGTAAAGAGTGGCAAAGAGCTTCCTTTCATGGTGGATGCGCTGAACTGTGGCGGTGGATGTATTTACGGTACTGCTACCAATCCTGAGAATGAAATGAATGATGATATTTTACTTGAGATTCATAATCAGAGAGTGAAATCAAATCGTCATAATAAGAAGAGCCCTTGGAGTAAGGAAATTGATTATGCTGCACGTTTGAAATTGTTGAACGAGCAGTTTAAGAAGTTGAATTTAGATGATTTTGTATGTACATACGAAGTGAAGGATCATCGCTTGGAAGAAGTTCCCGAGGAAGTTCTTGAGAACGTATTCATGAAGATGAAGAAGTTCGAGCCGGAGCAGAGAAACATTAACTGTGGTGCATGCGGTTACAAGAATTGTAAAACTATGGCAACCGCTGTTGCATGCGGAATTAATGTAGTGGATAATTGTATTCACTATGTGAAAGATGAGCTTGGCGAGACCATGAGATTCGTGGAAGAGAAGGCTCAGGAAGCAGAAGCAACAAGACAGCAGAAGGAGGCAATTTATCAGGAAGTTGCAGCTGAGCTTACACGTATTACCGAAGCGATGAATGAATTATCTGAAGGAAATTCGGCAACAGCAGGTGATGCGACCAATATGGCACAGATGATGTCTTCGGTTGCAGAGTTTGGTGATACAATGAAAGCATCTACCGATCAGGTTATGCATTCTGTTAAGGGTTATGATGAAATTAATGAAGAAATCATTAAGATTTCAAGTAAGACCAATATGCTTGCTTTGAATGCCGGTATTGAAGCTGCAAGAGCAGGTGAAGCGGGTAAAGGCTTTGCGGTAATCGCAGAGCGTGTAAGAGAACTTGCTGAATTAACCAAGTCTACAGTAGAAGGCGGACAGAAGCAGAGCAAGGATGTTATTCCTGCCATGGAAGAACTTTCTGCTGAAACAGATACATTCTTAACAAATATTTCCCAGGTAAATGAAGCAATTGTTACCCTTGCGGCAAACAGCGAGGAAATTGCTGCCAAGACTGCAGAAGTTGAAGCATTGATTGCTAAGATTTCCGAGCAGATGCAACAGATGGTAGAATAATCAAGAAATAATGTCTGATTGCGTTTTATAAAAAAGATGAGAAGCGGAATACTATATACTATCCGTGGACAGAGGAGACAGAACATGACATTAGAAGAAAAGCAGCAGCATGATAAAGAAATCAGCGATAAGTTTTTGCTTCGTGACGAAGAGATTACGGAGGAAGAATATGCAGGCTTAAGTATCCAGGATATGTGCGTCCTGATTACCAATGCAAAGTGGTTGATTCAGTCGGGAGACCATATGGACAGTATGGATAAGATTGATGAAATGAAAGACCGCATCCGCAATATGCATTCAAAGCTGATTGA
>JAFSGY010000038.1 GCA_017440575.1 Lachnospiraceae bacterium
GGACAGGATGAAGCGATTATAGAGCTGCGTCTAAAAATTAATCAGGCGCTTAAGGGAGAATATCTGCAAAAGTGGCAGGAGGAGAAGGATGCGGAAGCAGCCATGGAGCTGGTATGGGGCTTTCTTCAAGAGGATAAGTTCTATGCAGCCATTAAGCTTGCTGAACAAATCAAAGAATACATTCCGGCAGAAAAACTGGGAGATTATTATGGATTGATTGCGAGAATCTATATGGGACGCGCCGAGCATGAGTATGCAGTAGAAGCGGCTGAAAAATGGCTGCAGGAGCTGAAATGTGAAGAGAGCTCATTAGGTGATGATGAAAAGCTGCAAAAGGAACATGACAGAAATGTCGGAATTGCACATAGAATCAAGCTGTCTTCTTATCATATGATGGGACGAGGCTTTAAGAAATATTATGATGATGCTGTAACAGAATATGAGCAGATGGGCGATGAAATCTATAAAGATTTAAATATTTTGATTGAGGCAGCGCGAGTTTATTTGGAAAAGGAAGAATATCAGAAATGTCTTGACATTGCTGAAATGATGCTGAATCGATATCAGGTACGCTATGCCTATGTATTGATGATGGAGGCATATGTTAAGCTTTGGGATGCTGGCGGAGTTATCCGCTGTGGTATGGAGAGTATTCGGGATTTCCCTGATTTTGCAAGACCTTATGAAGAGATAGCAAAGGTGTATTATGATCTTGACCATAAGGAAGAATTACAGGATATTCTAAAGCATGCAGAGGAGAATAAGGTAGAGAGTATTTATCTGGATGCCTATCGTGATGCCCTTGCTTCACCAGATGAGGAAGAGGATTATAAAATCGGTGACAAGATGGATGATTTCCAGAAGCACTATAGCAATATTATGCCAAGAACTGGTGATCCTAAGAATTACGAAAAGGGATATGAGATTGTTACAAAGCATCTGATGAAGTATCCATGTAACTATATACTAAATACGCGTGGTCTTTTTAGTATGTCAGCGAAGGAATATGAGGCGGCATTAAAGGATTTTTATAAGATTCTGGAAAGAGACCCTGCAGACCAGTTTGCTCATAATAACATTGGCTGCGTATTAAAGTATCAGGGAAAATACGAACAGGCACTGCCACATTTCCAGCAGGCATTTTACTATATGTACCGTGAAGGCAAGGAGGAACCTAATGCCATGCCCCTTGGAAATGCAGCTCATACCTATGAGTTAATGGGAGAATACAAAAAGGCGGCGGAGGTTTATGCACAGCTAATGGAAACCTTGGATGGGCATAAAACCTCCTATGTAACCAATAGTGATATCAGCTGTAACTATGCAAGAAGTGGACAGTTAGATAAAGCATTTGCGATATTAGAGCGGAATATGCAGGAAAATAGAGGGTATGTGAAGCTTCTGTATCGTGCATGTCTGTATGCAGGAGATTGGAAGCGTGCAGAAGAAATGATAGAGAATAACAGAAAGCAAATTACCATTCTTGCCATGGATAAGTATAGGTCTGCCAGACAGAGCGAATATGAGCATATGTTAGCATGGGAGATGCTTCGAAAGGGCAGATATGAAGAGGCAGTACAGAATATTAGTAGTGCGGCATCACTGCCATTAAGCAATGACCAGATTACGGCAAAGGAAAGAATCGATTTATATATCAATAAATTGTTTTTCCTGACATTGGCGATTGCCAGCTGTAAGGAGGGGGGAAAAGATGCGGTAGCACAAGATCCCCGTATGCAGCAGGTGGAGCAATTGCAGGACATGAATGCCAATAAGGGTATTTTGGGTAAGCTTAGCAGATTCTTGATGGGAAATAAAGAGCAGAAAAAGTCTGGAACTGTATCGCAGAAGGATACTATTGCGGAAAAATGGGAAGCACAGTTAACCGTTTGTGCAGATGAGCTGAACCGTTATCTGAACTATACCGTATGTAAGAAGCAGACTGAGGGGAGCAGAAATCTGATTCAGACGAAGGAGTTCTTTTATAAGGACAGATATGCCATGTTCGTAGAGTTTGTGGTTGCATTGTATCTGTATGGAACAGAGGCTGGCGAAAAGGCATTGGAAGAGATGCTTGGCAGTAGTCGCTGCAGATTGTGCAATCATAGCTTCTGCATGCGTAATGTACTGGCAAAGGCAATGCTTCTGGAACGTCAGGGTAAGACAGAAGAGGCAAAACAGCTGTATCAGAATTTATATGCAGGGCAGAATTACAATTTATATGCATGGTGCGGTGCACGAAAAATAGAGGATTAAGGAAGAGAGAAGATATGATTGTAGGAATTGATCTTGGAACCACCAACAGTCTGGTGGCTTATTATACGGAAGATGGGCCAAAGATTATCCCAAACAGATTAGGGAAGCATCTGACCCCTTCGGTAGTCAGTGTGGATGAGGATGGAAATGTATATGTGGGGGAGACTGCGCTTGAGCGAATGAGCTTATATCCTGACACGGTGGCAGCAGCCTTCAAGCGAAGTATGGGAAGTGACAGAGAGTATACGTTAAGTGGGAAAAAATACCGCCCTGAGGAGCTTTCCAGTATTATTTTACGTTTTTTGAAGGAAGATGCGGAAAGCTTTTTAGGAGAGCCGGTTACTGAGGCGGTTATCAGTGTTCCTGCCTATTTTGATGATAAGAGAAGAAAGGCAACTAAACGTGCAGGAGAGCTTGCAGGATTAAAGGTAGAAAGAATGATTTCTGAGCCAACAGCTGCAGCCATTGCTTATGGTTTGTATGAGAAAAAGGAAGATACACGTTTTCTTGTATTCGACTTAGGAGGCGGAACCTTCGATGTTTCTATCCTAGAGCTGTATCATAATATTCTCGAAGTAAGAGCTGTTGCAGGTGATAATTATCTTGGTGGAGAAGATTTTACCAAAGTTTTGGAAAAGCTGTTTTTGAGTAAAAAGGGAATCAGTATGAATTCCATAACAGCCAAGGAACAGGTAAGATTATATCGTCAGGCAGAAAAGGCAAAGCGTGAGATTAGTGAGCAGCCACAAGTGACAATGAGCTGTCTGATTAAGGAGGAGATGCAGGAAGTAGAAATCACGGCAAAAGAGTATGCCGAAGCCTGTGAAGATCTATTTCAGAAAATCAGGGAACCGGTTAAGAGAAGTCTTTCCGATGCCGGACTATCTCTGCATGATATAGATGAGGTAGTGCTGATTGGTGGAGCTACAAAGCTTCAGGTATTTCGTGATTTCTTTATCCGTTTGTTCCGTAAGTTCCCGGATACCAGCATTAACCCTGATGAGGCAGTAGCCTTGGGAGCAGCGATTCAGGCGGCGATGAAGGAGCGTAATCAGGCAGTTAAAGAGATGATTTTGACGGATGTATGCTCTTTTACCCTTGGAACAGAGGTTGTCATGGAGTACAGTGACGGTGTGATGGAGGATGGACATTACTGTCCGATTATTGATAGAAATACCGTCATTCCGACCAGTAAGACCAAGAGACTGTATACCGTAAGAGATAATCAGGAAAGAGTCAGTGTGCGCGTATTACAGGGCGAAAGCCGTTTTGCCAGAAACAATCTCTACTTAGGAGAATTAGAGATTAAGGTGCCAAAGGCTCCTAAGGGCGAAGAGTCTATTGACGTAACCTATACCTATGATATCAATTCCTTATTAGAGGTTGAAGCAAAGGTCATCTCCACAGGAGAGGTGAAAAAGCTTGTTATCAAGGGGGCAGATAACACCATGACGGATGATGAGATCGAAAAGCGTATGGAAGAGTTGTCTTATCTCAAGGTACAGCTTCGTGATCAGGAGGAGAATAAGCTGGTGCTTCTGCGTGCAGAGCGAATGTATGAGGAATCGGTTGGAGACAGAAGAATGAAGCTCGATTATGCGATTCGT
Source organism: Lachnospiraceae bacterium (assembly GCA_017440575.1). Taxonomy (GTDB): domain Bacteria; phylum Bacillota; class Clostridia; order Lachnospirales; family Lachnospiraceae; genus COE1. Next base: position 3,864 of record JAFSGY010000038.1, read on the forward strand.
CAGTTTGAAGAGGCACTGCGCCGTGAGGAACGAAGCGAGGTAGACGAAGCAAGACAGCAGCTATGTGAACTTATGGAAGAAGAAAATTGAAAAATCCATATACGGAAGATTTTTCAATTGGCAAATATGTGTGAAGCACATATTTGCAGGTAGTGGAAAGGAAATAAGTATGGAAAATGAATTTCAGGAATATATCACATTTACGACAACAACCAAGGATGGCACGGAAGTAGAGATGGCAGTCATTGATGAGTTTGAATTCGAGAGAAAGCATTATGTAGTTGGAGCTATTATCGAGAATGAAACAATCAATGAAGATGGTATGTATATCTATCGTAGTGTGATTAATGGAGAAGACTTTTCTGTTGAAAAGATTGATAGTGAAGCAGAATATGTGAAGGTTGCAGAAGCGTATTTAAAAATGTAAAAAATGTATACAATAAAACATTTGTCTGTTAATTCTATTTATATTACTTTAAATGTGTGGTAATATTAAAGAGAAGCATGTAATGATCCAGATACTGAATCATTATGAAAGTATATATAATTGAGAGGTGGGCAAATATGGAATTACAAGAGAAAAAATACCAATATGCTGAAAAGAAAGAGCAGATTAAACGAGCCAATCGATTCCTTACATTAGGCTTTTTGCTTTTCTATCTGGCGATGACTATTGTTGTATGGATTGCTGCAATAAGAGGAATTAGAACAATGGGCTATGCGATGACTATCGAAGGAATAGTAATCGCTGCCCTTGCAATTACCAAGATATATGATGTGAAGAACCCTGGAAGTGTATATACAAAGTATATTGCTTTGGTGGGTGTTGTGATTGTGGCATGTATTACCGGTTTTGAATTTGATGCCTATTACGTACGTTTTATGGCAGCCATTCCCTGCATTAGTGCAGTTTTGTTCTTTGATGATAAGTACACAAAAATTACAGGTATCATATTCATGCTCATCAATGTATTCTTGAATGTCTATAAGATTGCAATTATTAAGAAATTTTCAGGTGAAGCAGCGATTGACCAGATTGCTGCCACATGTGGCATCTTTTTATTGCTTCTTTTGGTTTATTTTGCAACGAATATATTAACGAAGTTTAATCATGATACCAGACATAGCCTTATGCAGGAGCAGGAACGGCAAAAGATAATTATGGATAAGGTAATAGCTGTTGCAGAGGAAGTACGTGAGGGTACGGTAAATGCGATGGATATGGTAAATGAGTTGAATTCTTCCACTGATATGGTAAATGGTGCCATGAAGGATATTTCGGACAGTACGTTAAGTACTGCTGAAAATATACAGGTGCAGACAGAGATGACTCAGAATATTCAGGACTCGATAGGAACGACTTTGGAACGTTCTGAAAATATGGTTCAGGTAGCAAAGCATACCGGTGAGTTGAATGACCAAAGCTTGCAGATTATGAATAATCTGAAAAAGCAATCAGAGGTAATCTCAGAAACAAACTCAGAGGTTGCAGAGTCTATGAAGAGATTGCAGGAGTGTGCCGGAGCTGTAAAAAGCATTGCAGATACTATTTTTGCAATATCCAGTCAGACGAATCTGTTAGCGTTAAATGCTTCCATTGAAAGTGCCCGTGCAGGGGAAGCCGGAAGAGGATTTGCAGTAGTAGCAGACGAGATACGTCAGTTAGCAGAGAAAACAAGAGAGGAAACAGAACATATCGCATCCATATTAGGGGAATTGTCAGAGAATGCGGAAGCAGCAGCAGGTGCTGTTGCGAAGTCAGTGGAAGCGGCAGAGGCGCAGGATGGCTTGATTTCTCAGGCATCAGAAAGCTTTACAGAGGTAAATAGTAATGTAGGACAATTAATTGCAGACATTGGTGAAATTGATCATATGTTAAGTGACCTGTCAGAAGCAAATAATCAGATTGTAGATAATATTATGCACTTATCAGCGACTACGCAGGAGGTAACAGCATCCTCTGCACAAGCGGCTGAGCTAAGTGTCAAGAACCTGCATAATGCAGAACAAACCAAGAATCTGCTGGATGGTGTTATCGCGACATCACATCAGCTGGATCAATATACAGCGAAGTAATAGGAACCCTTCAGGTGGTGAAAATCACTTGGAGGGTTTTGTAAAGAGTTTCTGATAAAAGAATTGATTGTGCAAAAGGAAAAACATATAATGTAGATATAATATAGGTAGTAAACAGAAAGGAAATGTCATGGGCTTATATTTAGATCCGAATCCGGCAGGCTTTGTAGAAGCAGTGCAGTCAGAAATATATGTGGACAAGAGTGAGTTGATTAAGTATACCAATAAGGTATTTGCCACAGCTCAGAAAAATATATGTATCAGCAGACCAAGAAGATTTGGTAAATCAATGGCTGCTAATATGCTTTGCGCATATTATGGGAAAAACAATAGCTTGCGTTCAATTTTTGAAGAGTTAAAAATATACCAGGATGAATCCTTTGAAAAGCACTTTAATCGATATCATGTAATTGTATTAAATATGCAGATGTTTTTGAGTGAAACGCATAATGTGCAGAGAATGATAGAAAAAATACAAAAGTCATTAGTAGAAGAACTGCAACAGACTTATCCGGATATTACGGCAGATTCTTTAACAGAAATGTTAGCTA
>JAFSGY010000039.1 GCA_017440575.1 Lachnospiraceae bacterium
CCATCATCGTTGCCATCAACAAGATGGATAAGCCCACCGCAAACCCCGATAAGATCAAGGAGCAGCTGACCAAGTACGACCTGATCCCCGAGGAATGGGTACAATCAAAATCGTAGTATTAGGACTTATTGCTTTCGCATTTGGTACAGCTGCCGGTGTATTAGGTGGTAAGCTTATGTGTAAGCTGACAGGCGGTAAGGTTAATCCTTTAATTGGTTCTGCAGGTGTATCCGCAGTTCCTATGGCTGCCCGTGTATCACAGAAGGTAGGTGCAGAAGCAGATCCTACAAACTTCCTGCTTATGCATGCGATGGGACCTAACGTTGCCGGTGTTATCGGTACAGCAGTAGCAGCTGGTACATTTATGGCGATATTCGGTGTATTCTAAAGCTGTGCAAATACAGAGTAAATACATAGATGTCATGCTTGCATGAACAGATATGTATTTAAGTCTGTATTTATAGAGCGCAGAGCGCGACGAAATAAATCCGAAGGATTTATGAGTTGCACAGCTTGTTTATAAAATTATTTATTATTTGACAGGAGGAAAAGGTAATGTCAGAAATAGTTAAGAAACCTGTTGGAATTACAGAGACAGTTCTCCGTGACTCCCATCAGTCTTTAATAGCAACAAGAATGCCGACCGAGCTTATGCTCCCAATTCTTGAAACAATGGATAAGGTTGGATATCATTCCTTAGAGTGCTGGGGGGGTGCAACATTTGATGCATCCTTACGTTTCTTAAAGGAAGATCCATGGGAAAGATTAAGAAAAATCAGAGATAAGGTTAAGAATACAAAGCTTCAGATGTTATTCAGAGGTCAGAATATCTTAGGTTATCGTCATTATGCTGATGACGTTGTAACAGAGTTCGTTGAGAAGTCTATTGCAAATGGTATTGATATCATCAGAATCTTTGACTGCTTTAACGATTTGAGAAATTTACAGTGTGCTGTAAACGCTGCAAATGCTGTTAAGCAGAGAGAAGGAAGAGGTGAGGCTCAGATTGCTCTTTCTTATACATTAGGTGATGCTTATACACTTGATTACTGGTTGAAGATGGCAAAGGATATCGAAGAGATGGGTGCAGACTCTATCTGTATCAAGGATATGGCTGGTTTATTAGTTCCTTACAAGGCTGAGGAATTAGTTAAGGCTATGAAGTCTGCTACAAAGCTTCCAATCCAGTTACACACACACTATACATCTGGTGTAGCTTCTATGACATACTTAAAGGCTGTTGAAGCTGGTGTAGATGTTATTGACTGTGCAATTTCACCATTTGCACTTGGTACTTCTCAGCCTGCAACAGAAGTTATGGTTGAGACTTTCAAGGATACACCATATGATACAGGATTAGATCAGAATCTTCTTGCTGAAATCGCAGAGCATTTCAGACCTTACAGAGAAGAAGTTCTAGCATCTGGATTATTAAATCCAAAGGTACTTGGTGTTGATATTAAGACACTGATGTATCAGGTTCCAGGCGGTATGTTATCTAACATGGTTAGCCAGTTAAAGGAACAGAATGCAGAAGATAAGTACTATGAAGTACTTCAGGAGATTCCAAGAGTTCGTAAGGATCTTGGTGAACCACCTCTTGTTACACCTTCATCTCAGATTGTTGGTACACAGGCTGTATTTAACGTATTAATGGGTGAAAGATATAAAATGGCTACAAAGGAAACAAAGGCTGTATTACGTGGTGAGTATGGTCAGACAGTTAAGCCATTCAATAAGGAAGTACAAGACAAGGTTCTTTCAGCAGAAGAGAAGGATGCTATTATCACATGCCGTCCGGCTGATAAGCTTCCAAATGAGTTAAAGAAGATTGAAGAAGAAATGAAGGAATGGAAGCAGCAGGACGAAGACGTATTATCCTATGCGTTATTCCCACAGGTTGCTACTGACTTCTTCAAGTATCGTCAGGCTCAGCAGGAAAAGGTTGATATGGCTCAGGCTGATACAAAGAACGGAGCATATCCAGTTTAATTCTTGAATTTTTGTCGCATATGGAATACAATATGCGAGTAAGGAATCAGTATCGGATAGGACTAATCTGTCCGATACTGATTTTTAAATATAATATACAAAGGGTTTATAGGAGATAAGAAGAGAAGGCTTATTTCTGGATGAACATGGAAAGGCATGGTTGGGAACATGGCAAGGAAAGAATCGGTTACAAAAGATATGATTTTGGAAACGGCTTTGACGTTAACAAAAGAAGATGGTATTGAAAATGTAACAGCCAGAAAATTAGCTGCGAAGATAGGATGTTCTACGCAACCGATTTTTAGAGTGTATGCAAATATGGGTGAGTTATACGGAGAGATTCACCAGAAAGCGATTGATGTATTCTCCGATTACTATGAAAATTTCGAGTCCGAAGTGGAAACACCTTTTATTCATTTGGGTCTTGCGTATATAAATTTTGCGAAGGAAGAAAGCAAGCTGTTTCAGCTTTTGTTTTTGTCAGATAGTCGTGGAGATAAGAGTTTGTATGAGCTTTTAAATGGTCGTAGCGGAGCAGTAAGTAAGGAAATTAATAAAGCAGCAGCTCTTGGATGTGCGAATCCAAGTGGGCTGTTCATGAAGATGTGGATTTTCATTCATGGTTGTGCCTGTATGGTACAGACTGGCGATTATGACTTAACAAAAGAGGAAACAATAGACTTATTGGGAGATATTTTTAAGAGCTGTTCATAGCCTGAACAATATTGGAAAATATCAAGAATATATAACATGGATATGTTGGAGGCAATGAATGGATTACAGGAATGATACAATATCCAGAATTAATGATAAATTTAATAAGATGAGTAAGAGCCATAAGAAGGTGGCGACCTTTATATTGGATCATTATGAACAAGCTGCCTTTATGACGGCAGCAAAACTGGGGGCAACGGTTGGAATCAGCGAATCAACGGTTGTCCGTTTCGCATATTGTCTCGGCTATGAAGGATATCCGGAATTTCAGGAGGCTTTGGCAGAATGGGTTAAGAATAAGTTGAATTCTGTTCAGAAAATAGGCGCAAAGTATGGAAAGAGTACACAGTCAGAGATTTTAACAGCAGTACTTACGGCAGATATGGAGAATATTAGTTCTACGATAGAACATGTAGATCCACAGGCTTTTGAGACTGCGGTAGAAACGATTTTAAAGGCAGAGCATGTATATATTATAGGTATCCGAAGCTGTGAGCCGCTTGCAAGGTTTTTGTATTTTTATTTGAATATGATACGTGGTAATGTTATTTTGCTGGCATCAACAAGTACGTCGGAAATCTTTGAACAGATGATTCGTATTGATGAAAAGGATGCAATGGTAGGAATTAGTTTTCCTAGATATTCCATGAGAACGTTAAAGGCTATGGAATTTGCAAATGACAGGAACGCAAAAGTAATCTCAATTACAGATACCATTCATTCTCCAATGTGCCTGTATTCATCCTGCAATCTGATGGCGAAAAGTGAGATGGTTTCTATTGTAGATTCTCTTGCGGCACCACTTAGTCTAATTAATGCATTGGTTGTGGCACTTTGTCTTAAGAGACCGGATGATGTAAGAAAAACATTAGAATCTTTAGAAGATGTATGGGATAACTATCAGGTATATCTTAAGGATGAGATTAATTTTATCGATGAAACAACATTAAGTACACCATTACAAAGAGAAAGGGAACAACGTTAGTGAGTAATATTGTAGTAATAGGTGCAGGTCCTGCAGGTATGATGGCTGCGATTGTGGCAGCAAAGGCAGGACATCAGGTAACTTTACTTGAAAAGAATGAAAAGATTGGTAAGAAGCTCTTTATTACGGGTAAGGGAAGATGTAATGTAACAAATGCCTGTGAAATTGAGGGATTGTTCTCTAATGTAATGGAGCATGATAAATTTTTGTATAGTGCTATTTATGGATTTGATAATCAGTCAGTTATGCAGTTTTTTGAAAATGCGGGCTGTAAATTGAAGATTGAACGTGGACAACGTGTTTTTCCAGAATCAGACCATAGCTCGGATGTTATCAGGGCGTTAGATTCGCAGTTGAAGCTGGCAGGAGTAAATCTGTTACTCAATCGTGAGGTGGATTCTGTATTGACACAAAAGCTTGTCGATGCAGAGCCGGAACAGGGAACAGTTGTTGAAGATAGTGCAGATAAATATAAGAAGAAAAAGTCTGGAAAGAAGAAATTAAAGCAGACAGCTGTAATAACGGGTGTGAAGTTGAAAAATAAAGAAGTGATATCCGCGGATTGTGTTATTGTTGCAACAGGTGGCATTTCTTATGTGTTGACCGGTTCTACTGGAGATGGCTATCAGTTTGCGAAGGATTGTGGCCATTCCATAGCTGAGCTTTCGCCTGCACTTGTGCCGTTTCAGATTAAAGAGGAATGGTGTAAGGAGCTGCAAGGCTTATCTTTGCGTAATGTAACAGCAACTGTGGAAGTGGAAGGTAAGAAAATTTATTCTGATTTTGGAGAAATGCTGTTTACGCATTATGGAGTAAGTGGACCGCTTATGCTAAGTGCTAGTAGTTATTATGTGCATAAGGCAAAAGGAAAACAAGCGAAGCTTTTTATTGATTTGAAGCCTGCCTTGACTAAGGAACAGTTGGATAAGCGTATTTTGCGAGAATTTGATGAGAATAAAAACAAGCAGTTTAAAAATGCGATTACCTCTTTATTTCCAGCAAAGCTGTTGCCGATAATGCCACTTCTTGCTGGAATTAATCCTGATAAGAAAGTACACGAGATTACCAAGGAAGAAAGAGAACGATTTGTTGATGTGATAAAGAATCTGGAGATGACCATATCCGGTATCAGAGATTATAATGAGGCTATTGTAACGAAGGGCGGAGTTAATGTATCAGAGGTTAGTCCGTCTACGATGGAATCGAAACTGGTAAAAGGGCTTTATTTTGCAGGAGAGGTATTAGACCTTGATGCATTAACTGGTGGATTTAATCTGCAGATTGCATGGTCAACCGGATATCTTGCAGGAATGAGTGCAGCAGGTGTCGAGTAAGTTGTTTAGAAAAATAGAAATAAAAACTTAAAAATATAAACATATAATTAAGAAGGGTGTTTGAAATGAATTATAGTATCGCGATTGATGGGCCGGCAGGAGCTGGAAAAAGTACCATCGCTAAATTGATTGCAAAAAAGAAAAGTTATATTTATGTGGATACAGGAGCAATGTATCGTGCAATGGCATTGTTTTTTATCGAGTCTGGAATCAGTGCGGATGAACAGGAAAAAATCAGTGCTGCATGTAAGGATGTGGATGTGACTATTTCTTATGAAAATGGTGAGCAGATTGTATGGCTGAATGGCAGAAATGTAAACGGATTGATTCGTACAGAAGAAGTTGGTAAAATGGCATCGGCAAGCAGTGCAAATAAGGATGTAAGAGAGAAGCTTGTAGAGCTTCAGAGAGCGCTGGCTGAAAAAGAAAGCGTTGTCATGGATGGAAGAGATATCGGAACAGTTGTATTGCCAAATGCAGATGTTAAGGTATATCTGACAGCAAGCAGCAGAGTACGTGCAGTCAGAAGATACGAAGAGTTGAAGGCTAAGGGCGAGGAATGTAATCTTGAGGTAATTGAAAAGGATATTATTGAGAGAGATTATCGTGATATGCATCGTGATATTTCGCCATTAAAGCAGGCAGAGGATGCTGTTTTATTAGATTCGTCAAATATGACAATTGAAGAAGTGGCAGATGCAGTTATTGCAATGTGCAAGTAAGAAAGCGGAGGAGGTTTTTGTGGAAGTAATATTAGCAAAATCATCAGGCTTTTGTTTTGGTGTAAAACGTGCCGTGGATAAAGTATACGAACAGACGGATAAAAATAAGAAGATATACACATATGGTCCTATTATTCATAATGAAGAGGTAGTAAAGGATCTGGAGAAAAAAGGTGTACAGGTATTAGAGAGCAAAGAGGAGCTGGAGGCTCTGACAGAGGGCAGTGTAGTGATTCGCTCTCATGGCGTTTCTGAGGAAATCTGTAAACTGGTTGAAGAAAAAGGTTTGGAATGTATTGATGCAACCTGTCCTTTTGTGAAAAGAATTCATAATATTGTCCGAAAGGAAAGCGAAGAAGGAAGAAAGATTATCATTATCGGTAATAACGGGCATCCAGAGGTAGAGGGAATCAAGGGGTGGTCAAAAACGCCTGCAATCGTGATAGAATCTAAGGAAGAAGCCGAAGAATTTAAGGTGTCTGAGGATGAAAAAATATGCATTGTATCCCAAACGACATTTAACTACAAGAAATTTCAAGAACTAGTTGAAATTTTTCAAAAAAAAGGTTATGATATAATTGTTGCGAATACTATTTGCAATGCGACAGAAGAACGTCAAAAGGAAGCGATTGAATTAGCTGCAAAAGTTGACGTTATGATTGTGATAGGTGGTACTCACAGTTCCAATACACGTAAGCTGTATGAGC
>JAFSGY010000040.1 GCA_017440575.1 Lachnospiraceae bacterium
AATGATGGGCTTAGGGAAAGCAGCTAAGAAACAGGTAAAAAAGTTTTCGCTCGGAATGAAGCAGAGGCTGGCGATTGGAATTGCATTATTGGGAAATCCTGACTTTCTGATTCTGGATGAACCGATTAATGGCTTAGACCCTACCGGTATACAGGAGATGCGAAATCTTTTACTGACATTAAATAGGGAAAAACGCATTACCATTATGATTTCCAGCCATATATTAAGTGAGCTGTCCAAAGTCGCTACGAAATATGGAATTATGAAGGGTGGAAGGCTGATTGACGAGGTGACAGAGAAAGAAATTGTTACCAAATGTCAGTGCTGTCTTAAGCTAAAGGTATCGGATGCTGTGAAGGGAGCATTGCTGATAGAGAAAAGGTTACATTCTACAAGCTACGAAGTGGTAGAGGACAATGTGCTTCGAATCTTTGATTTTGTAGACAACCCGGATGTAGTGAATTCTTTATTTGTGCAGGAAGGAATTCAAGTTTATGAATGTTCTGTTTCACAGGAATCGTTAGAAGATTATTTTAATGAAAAGATTCAGGGAGGAAACAGAAATGATTAATATAATAAGAGCAGACTGGTATCGTGCAATGCATGGAAAAGCATTTAGATTGTGTATTCTATTAACACTGGGATGGGTGTTTTTGTGTGGATATATGCAGCATGCAACCATAGCGCTAAGAGAAAGCTTATCAGGTGGAGAGATAACCATAGATTACATCAATGCATTTTTTAATTATGATCCTGTAACATTACCATTGCTTATCTTTTGCAGCTGTTATGTAGCAAATGATTTTAGGCAGAAAACGGTTAAGCATTATATGGAAAAGGGAATGGAACGTTGGAAATATTTTATTTCAAAAATGGTAATAGGCTGGCTGGCAGCAGTGATTTTTCTGTTTTGTGCGTTTTTAATGGGATTCTTATGTTATAAGATGTTTTTTGATACAGGTATTGCGCCAGATATGAATGTAAAAAATATGCTGCTTTATGTGATCTGTCAGATGCTGTGTCATATGTCAGTTGCCACCTTTGTGATATTTATTTCCTGTATGATAAGAAACAGCTCTGCCAGTATGGCGGTAAACTTTATTTTTATGTTTTTCGGACATCTGGGTTTGAGGAGCTTGATGAAGATTTTACCAATTGATTTTGACATTTCATTATTATGGGCATATAGTGGTGTGGGAATGACTGATATGGGAGCGGGAATTCCGTGGACAGTATGGGTTATTCTGGTGTTTATAGGTTATTTTGTGGTCTTTAGTGGAATACTTATGCTTATTTATAGAAAAAAAGATATTGCTTAGAAGCTTGGAGGGATAAGGTTATGAATGTAGGAATATGGGTATACGCTATATTTGTAACAGTGTCCCTTTTGTTTTTTATATCTGCATATATACTTCACCGTAGAGAAGTAATCAGATTGAGTAAAAAAGTGGAAAAGCTGCTAAGAAGTGATACGCATGTGGAGCTAAATACGGAGTTTCCATCCAGAGATATGGAAGAACTGGTAACCTCTCTGAATAGGTTGCTGGAGACGTATCAGGAACAAATGTATATGTTACAGAAAAAGGATGAAACCATTAAGGAAACGATTACTAATCTTGCGCATGACCTTAGAACACCGATGACGGCCATGCAGGGCTATACGAAGATGCTTATGGAATCCACGGAATTGTCGGGGGAAGATAGGACATCCGTGAAGGTTATCCATGAACGTCTATTGGCGTTGAATCGCTTGTTGGATCAGTTATTTGAGTTTGCAAGGCTAGAGGCAGAGGAATTGGAGCTTTATGAAGATACCGTAGACCTGAATGCAATTTTTTGCTCTGTAGCAGTGTCATTTTATGGAGCCTTTGAAGCAAGGGGACTAGAGCCTCAGATACAGATTGCAGATATGCCGTTTTTATTCTGGGGTGATGAAAAGGCCATTACCAGAATCTTTGAAAATGTAATCTCCAATGCACTTGCCCATGGAATAAAGGACTATGCCTTTTCGTCTTATGTAGAGGCGAATCAGTATACCTTTGTATTTCAAAATGTAACAAATGATATCAAGGAAACGGATATGGATAAAATTTTTGAACGATTTTATACCACAGACCAGTCACGCTCCAAGAAAACGACAGGTCTGGGACTGACCATAGCCAAAAAGCTTACAATTCGTATGGGGGGAAGCATTTGTGCATCTTTAAAAGATGGTGTTTTTGAGATTAAAATATGTTTTCCATGCAAGTGAAAATTATGTTAACCTGATGCATTGTATATTGAAGATTCATCCGATATAATAATTCTAAAAGTTATTAGAGGAGGAAAAGTGTGGTTATGAAAAAATGGATAAGTTTTGCTTTAACAATGGTAATGGTAGTGTCACTAACGGCATGTGGCAGTAGTCAGACAAAGGAGGAGCAGGTAAGTTCTCTCTATGAGCAAGGACTTGATATGGTATCGAAAATGGCAGAAATGGCTCAGTCTGAGGAATACATTAACCTGTATACAGATAGTCCACAGGTTGCAGAAGTCGTACAGGAAATAGGAGAAGATGATTTTTCAGAACTGGAGGCAGTGTACAGCATTAGCATACCGAAAGAGAGTCTTGTAGCACTTTTGGAATTAGGAGAGTTGGAAGATGTACCAACAGAATTAAGTGATGTGGTAATGGATAAGCTGCTAGGCTCATGGATTACATATATGAATGGTATGAGCGGCACACTACAAATTGTTGCATCATCTGTCTGTTCCATGGAAAAGACATTTGTGAATAAAGAAGTGACAGAGAGTGTTATTTACATATATACATTTGAGGATGCAACGCCGATAGGTATTACTTTTCTTGTGGGAGAAGATAGTGCTATATCAGCAAAAGGATTTTTTATCATGAATGAGGCGTTTACTGCTGAGTCTGTGGAAGAACTTGCGGCATTCTTAGGGGATGAGAAAATAGAGATAAAGGAAGTAAATAAAGATTAATAATGTTAATAAAGGGCATTCACGAATATGTGATGCCCTTTGTTTGTTAATAAGAGAAGTGTATAAAAATATTTATTCCTGAGTTTTTACATCCGTATATTTCAGATACAGAACACTTAGCAGATAAAACACTTCGCAAAAGCAGACACAAGCAAGAATGAATACTCCATAATCCAGTTTGAAAAAAGGATTGTTAGCTCTCATTCCCACACTGAAAAGAGAATACGGCAGCAGATACCATAAGCCCTGTGAGGTAAAAATCAGTCCTGCGATGCTTCCAAGAAGCGCCATGGCGATAGGAATGGCAAAGCTTCGTATGATGAGAGAGAAAAAGAGCTGGATACAGCAAACACAAATACCGCCTAAAAAGCCACAAAGCAACCATTCTAGCAGCTCATGTGGAGCTGAGTCGGTAAACCCTGTCATTTTTCCACAAAGTAAAAATAAAACCGTAATCCATAGAAGTGATAGTCCTAGCATAAAAATAGCGCAATACAGCTTATCTCTTACTAGTTTCCATGGAGAAATATGCACCATAAGCTGATTCCAGTTTGTGCCCGTATGCTCTAGCCGCCAGAGATAGCTGCAGTACACACCAAGCAGTGCAGGCATAAAGAAGTAGCATAAAAATAACGTATGCTGAGACCATAGACTGTACCACAGGTCATCTAAAATCGCTATATTTCCCTGATAATTAAAGGTTCCAATCAAGGCAGAGACAAGCGGAAGGATGATAAAGGCAATCCATATAGGGGAGCCTTTTAGCTTGATATATTCTATAGGCATTTTTAGATTTTGTACGGATTTGAAGGAGTTCTTTTTCGTGGAATGAAAACAAAAGGAAAAGCCTTCTACAGGTCTTTTTTGGAAAAGAAGCCAGCCCGAAAACAATAAAAATCCAATCCATATAAAATCCCAGAGAAAAGCGCCATCTATCGGAGTGGTATAATAAAAATCCATATCTCTGGTTACAGAATCCCAGTTCATTCCGACAAACATATTAGCACCAAAAAGTCCCCAAGGAATGATTTCATAAAAAATAGAGCGTGGCAGAAACATAATAAACAAGCCAATCATGCCTCCTGCCAGACCAACACATAAGGAAACAGCCTGATTCGTAAAAGCAAAGGAAAGAATCAGCTGTATCAGATATAGGATAAAGCTTATCAGTATTGTTTGTATCGTGTAAAGAGCATATGCCCACAGGTCAGGCTTTCCTCCAAAGCCATAAAATGTACCAATGAAAAAAATGGATATAAGCTGCATGCAGGAAAAGAGCAGGATATAGCATAAGCCTGCCAGTGCTTTTACGAGGAAAAGACTTGTCTTTGACTGCAGAGTTTCTAATAGCTTCCATGTATTTTCCTTATGCTCGCAATCTATGAGTCTGCTTGCAAGAACGGCATAGAAAACAGGAAGTATAATGGCATTTATTAATGGCAGATTGTAGAGGAGAAGCAGCCAGCCTTGCGTTAGTTCTTCCTCTCTGTTGTTCATTCCATAGGAAAGATATACATGCTGAAAAAGCCATAATATCAGGAGGAGCGGCCACACCCCACGTTTCTTGGTCTTATCAAATTCTAATTTGAGATATTGTAGTGTTCTCATAGTTCACTGGCACCTCCTGTCATGGCTAAAAATACCTCTTCTAAAGAGCTTCCTTGTGTGGCAAGTTCATTTATATTTCCTTGAAAGAGCATTTCACCATGGTGAATAATACCAACCATATCAGCCATTTGCTCTACTTCACTTAAAAGATGGCTGGAGACAATAACGGTCATATTATGGGTAGCAGGAAGTCCTTTAATCAATTCCCTGATTTCCTGAATACCGGCAGGGTCAAGACCATTTGTAGGCTCATCTAGTATCAGAATCTGTGGTTTTCCTAAGAGTGCCATAGCAATACCAAGGCGTTGCTTCATGCCAAGGGAATAGTGCTTTACTTTTTTGTCTTTTTGCTCATAGAGTCTTACGGTGTGTAGGACATCGGTAATATCCTTCGCAGATACTCCCTTTAGCTTTGCAATAATCTGTAGATTTTCCGCTCCTGTCAGATGCCCGTAGTAGCTAGGACTTTCGATAAGGCTTCCGGTTGTTTTCAGAAGGGAAAGACGGTTTTTCTCTGTCATTTTCTGGCCATAGAAGGAAATGCTGCCGCTGTTTGGCTTGATTAAGCCTAATAGGAGCTTTAACGTAGTAGTTTTCCCTGCTCCGTTTGGTCCTAAGAAACCATAGACACAGCCCTTTGGTACCTGCATTTGCAGATTTTTCACACGCATTTTGGAACCGTGTGCTTTGCTAAGGTTAGTAGTTTCGAGAATATAGTTCATGTTGTTTTGTCCTTTCTTTGCTTAGCTATAGCATGTTGTTTTGTTCTGAGAACAGCATATTGCTTTTTGCTTACAAGAAAATGACAGTAGCCTTACATTTACCTTAAATCTGCTAAAAGCGACATATTTTTTATTTGATTTCTGTTATACTGTGAAGTGTGAAAAAGCCATAAATGGAAGGTATGAAAAATGAACTTATATGACAGCAATATTTTAATCGTAGATGATGAGCCAGCTCTTCGGGAAATGGTACAGGAGCTTTTGAAAAAAGAGGGATATTTACATATTGATGTAGCAAAGGATTGCAAACAGGCAAGAGAAGTTTTTAACAGTAAGGAATATCATATGGTTTTATTAGATGTTATGCTGCCGGATGGAGATGGTTTTTCTCTGTATGAGGAATTAAAGCAAGGAGAGAAATCGCAGATACCAGTTATCTTTTTATCTGCGCGTGATGAGGATTATGCCAGATTAAAAGGGCTTGGACTTGGTGCAGATGATTATATTACGAAGCCTTTTTTACCACAGGAGCTTTTACTTCGGATGAAGGCAGTGCTGAAGCGAACCTATCGTTTGGAAGAAGGTTTGCCACAAACCCGGATAGGTGAGGTTTTGATTAACTGGGAAGCAGGAACATTGGAATCGCAGGGAGAAAGCTATATGCTGACAGCTAAGGAATATACGCTGTTAAAAAAGCTGTGTGATAATCGTGGAAAAATTCTTTCCATAAATACGTTATGTGATACGCTTTGGCCGGATGGAAGCTATGGATATGAGAATTCGCTTATGGTGCATATGCGAAGATTGCGTGAAAAAATAGAGGTCAATCCGTCAAAGCCAGAGTATCTGGTTACGGTGCGTGGATTGGGCTATAAGCTGAAATAACGGACAAGTAGTAGAAGAGAAAGGCATAGGAATATTATGAGAAGGGTAAGAAAAATAACAACATATTTTATCATATTCGGGATTACCTTATGTTTTCTATTGGTAGGGAACCTTGTTCTTATGTTTTTCATTAGTCAGAGAACTGGTAATGACAAGGCATATGTATATGCAGAAAAAATAGCAGAATGCTTAGAACAGAAGGCAGATGGTGAGTATCAAATGTCGCAGGAAGGTATTGAATTCATTCATTTTTATAATGGTTTTGCCATGCTAATCAGCGATTCGGGAGAAGTGGTATGGGAATATAGGTTGCCAGAAAAACTTCCTCGTCAGTATGCTCGAAAAGATATCGCTTCATTTGCACGCTGGTATCTGGAGGATTATCCTGTCATAACGCACATTATAGGAGAGAATATTTTTGTTGTTGGCAGGCAAAAGAATAGTATATGGAAATATCAGATTGTTTTTTCTGTGGATACTATAGAAGCTTATTTACAGTATTTTCCGTTTGTTATTCTTGTAGATATTGTTATATTGGTTTTAGTTCCAATCCTTTTGTTGCGCAGAGATATGCGTAAAAAAGAACAGATGCGAACAACCTGGATAGCAGGGATTTCACATGATATTCGAACACCGCTGGCACTGGTACTTGGAGATGCTGAGAACATCCGACAAAGCTGCAAAGAGACAGAACCGGAGCTTGCAAAGAGGGCAGAGCGTATTGAAAATCAGGTGATTCGAATCCGTACACTGATTACAAATCTGAAT
This sequence comes from Lachnospiraceae bacterium, assembly GCA_017440575.1. Classification (GTDB taxonomy): domain Bacteria; phylum Bacillota; class Clostridia; order Lachnospirales; family Lachnospiraceae; genus COE1. Next base: position 6,966 of record JAFSGY010000040.1, read on the forward strand.
ACCGACAATAAGCTGACCTTTGGTATGGGGGAATGGAAGAAGGAGGAGATACGGATAGCAGCCTTGTTAAGAGAAGTTCTTTGCGATATGATAAATCGGGAGCCGGGAGAGCAATATGAGTTCGACATTATGATTGATGAGGAAGCAGAGGAATGTATGGTCAGAGGTGATAGAGAGCTGATCAAACGAATGCTTGAGAATCTGATAGGAAATGCCATTTGTCATAATCCTAAGGGCTGTCGTATTCTGGTACGGCTTCAAAAGGATAGAAGACTCATTATTGCAGATGATGGCTGTGGTGTCTCTAAGGAACAGCTAAAGAGCATGCGAAAGCCCATGTTTATGGAGACGCTTGGGGAGCATGGATTAGGGATTCGTTTGGTGAAGCGAATTGTGAAGCTACATCACTGGAAGATTCGCTTTCGGCAAAACGGCAGCAGTGGGCTTTGCTGTGAGATTGAGATGAGAGGCTGGAGAGGAATATGAATAAAGCTAGAAAGGACAGGATAAACACATGAACATTACCTACATTGGGCATAGTGGATTTTTACTAGAGACGGATAGTGCTTATTTTCTTTTTGATTATTATCAGGGAGAGATTCCATCAGTGAATAAGGACAAGCCGCTTGTTGTGTTTGTCAGTCACGGACATGCAGACCATTATAATCCTGCTATTTTTGAGCTTGTCTATCAACATCCATCGGTACAGTTTATTCTGCCAAAAGGAACACAGATTAAAAAATATGTGTTAGAATACGAAGAACGAGGAACTAACTTGTCAGAGCATCTGATGCTGGTAAAAAAGAATGAAACATATGAGATTACGCTAAGCAACGAAACAAATCTTCGCATTACTACTTTAAAGTCCACAGATCTTGGAGTGGCATATCTTTTGGATTATAAAGGAAAGACTTATTATCACGCAGGTGACCTTAATCTCTGGCTATGGGAAGGGGAAAATGCAGAATATAACGAAAATATGACAAGGAAATACTTTACCCAGTTGGAAAAGCTAAGGGGAAAAGAGATAGACATTGCCTTTGTGCCGCTTGATTCCAGACAGGGTAAACATGCCTTTGCAGGAATGGAGAGCTTTCTGGAATATACCAATACGAAGCATGTTTTTCCCATGCATATGTGGGAGGAATATCATATGATTGCTGATTTTCTTGAAAAGCATCCAGAGTATCAGGCGAACATGATGAACATAGAACGACAAGGACAAGCATTTTTACTATAAATTTAAAAAGAGATAAGAACAAATGAAGACAAAAATATTAGTACTAGAAGATGATAACTCCATATCTCAATTAATCTGTATGAATTTGGAAGCAGCAGGTTTTCTTACGATACCTATTCTGGATGGTCTGGAAGCACAGGCCTATCTCCAAACAGAACAAAGCAAAGAGATTTCCCTTGCTCTTGTTGACGTCATGCTCCCGGGGAAGGATGGCTTTTCTCTTATGGAGGATTTTCAAAAAGTTGACATTCCTGTCATTTATCTTACGGCTAAGGATGATGTAATTTCCAAGGTACAAGGATTAAAATCCGGTGCTGAGGACTATATGGTAAAGCCTTTTGAAATCCTGGAGCTTCTTGTAAGAATCGAAAAGGTTCTGGAAAGAACGGGACGAGGCAGGGAAATGATACAAATCCATGATGTTTCGATTCATTTAAAAGAGCATAGTGTTACAAAAAACGGAGTTCCTATTTTACTAAAGCCTATGGAATATGAGCTTTTGGTTACACTTGCTTCAAATAAAAATATTGCGTTAAGCCGTGAAGAACTGCTTCAGCGTATCTGGGGGACTGATTTTATAGGAGAAACCAGAACGGTAGATGTGCATATTGCTCAGCTGCGTAAAAAGCTGGATTTTCATCAGGTAATACGCACGGTTTCCAAAACAGGATATCGTTTGGAGGAGTTATGAAACTTTGGAAAAAGCTATCGCTCGTAACAATCACGGTCATGCTTCTTACAACAGGAATCTCAGGAGCGATTACCTTAAATCAAACATTTTCTTATAATCAAAAAAAGACCGTAGAAAGCTATGAAAAGCAATTAGGAACAACTGCATATGCTTTGGAGCGTGAATTGGATAAAAGCAGAATCAATGAATACGGGGAAACGACAAAGAATGCATATTTGAGCTATCTGATGAAGAAATTTGGTTCTACGCAGTACATATTGCTGGAGGATTATAAGGTAGCTTATAATATGACCCCCTTTCTGCTGACAACCACCAAGCTAGAGCAATTTGGGCAAAATGACATTATGACTGTGATACAAAAAACAGATACTCAATACACTTTGATTACAGGAAAGAGAATTCCGTATATTGGGGAGCATGAATACGGGCTTATCTTAGTGCAGGATATTTCGGAACTTTATAGGGATATGAAAAAACAGCTTGGCTTTTACATAGGCTTTGGTGTGATTACGACCTTATTAGCTGTAATATTAGTGTTTTTGCTTACAAAACGGATTCTTCGTCCGTTAAAAGAACTGGAATCAGCATCAAAGGATATAAGCTCTGGAAACTTAGACCGGCGTGCCGTGGTAACTACAAGAGATGAAATTGGTATGCTGGCAAAATCGTTTAATTACATGGCAGATAAAATGGAACAGCAGATGCATGACATTACGAATGAATCAGAAAGAAGAAAGCAAATGTTAGGAAGTCTGACACATGAGTTAAAAACGCCTATGACTTCCATTATTGGTTATGCCGATACCTTGCTCCATGTAAATGTCAGAAAAGAGCAACAGGAAATTGCCTTAACACATATCCATGATGAATGCCGCAGATTGGAGCGTCTTAGCGGAAAGCTGATGAATCTCATTGGCATGTATGACAATGACAGTATATGTTTCGAGTCAGTGTCTATGCTTGAACTGTTTCAACGGGTTGCTGAATTAGAAAGAGAAAATCTTTCAAAAAAAGGAATTCGTTTGGAATATTCTTGTGATATGAAGGATAGAATGGCAGACAGTGATTTATTAGAAAGCCTTTTAATCAATTTGATTGATAATGCCGCAAAAGCCAGCGAGGAAGGCATGACCATTTGGTTGACAGGGCAAGGAAATGTCATTACTGTTCAAGATGAAGGGTGTGGTATTCCGAAAGAAGAGCTTGCACATGTTACGGAAGCCTTTTATATGGTAGATAAGGTACGAAGTCGTAAATCAGGCGGTTGTGGACTTGGGCTTGCTCTATGTAGTCAGATTGCGCAGCTGCACCATGCAACGATTTCAATTGATAGCAGACTTGGAGAAGGAACCACAGTTACGGTAACTTTTGAGGAGGAAATGACATAAGATTACAAAACGTTTACATTTTGCTGAATACTTTTTACATGGGGCTACGATATATTCTTATTACGAAATATGTAAGAGGAGGGTCAAGGATTTTATGAGAAGACACAAAAGCAAAATAAATTTTTTAAGTATTCTTTCATGCTGCGTAGCAGTCGCGCTTACCGGATGTGGTGATTCCATGACAACGCAGGAGCAAATTGTAACTCCAAAGGAGACAATAGTTTCTGATTCGACAGTGATAGAAGATACGAGTACAGCAATTCCGGTAACGAATGGGATACGTGAGCAGGTGCAGGTTCCGGAACATTACACTTGTGACATTTCCGAAGGAAATATTACGGTTATGGCAGATGCAGATTTCTTGATTCCGGAAGCCGAAGGTTTTAAATCTTATAAGGTTACTCCTAGAATCTTTAATCAGGAAGATTATGATATTGTGAGTCAGGCATTATTAGATGGTGCGCCTCTTTGGAGCAGAGACTATGAGGCGATGGCAGAGTCCCATGGCTTTATCAAAGCAGAATTAGAGGAACGTATCGCCGAATTGAAAGAGGAAAAAGCAAGTGGTTTTACAAAATATTTAGATGGAAAGCCGATGGACTATGATGCACGTATTGCGGAATTTGAGGAGCTTATGAAACATGCTCCGGAAGAGCCAATTATTTATGATGTTGCCCCTGTTGTCCCAGATAGTGAGAGCGTTGGTGGTAATCCTAAGGGAGGAAAAGGGTATCTTAATGCGAGTGCAACGGTTCGGGGCGAGGACTATGATATTTGGTTAAGTAATATTTTATATCCGCATTGGAATGCAGCAGAATTTAATATTCATGTGGATTCCGAACGTTCTATTAGTCCGAATACTTATTTTGTCGGTACAATTGCTAGTGAAGCTATCCTTCCTGTAGAATCCATAACAAAGGATGCCATACAAATTGTTGCAGAAATGGGATATGTAGATTTAGTTCCGACTAAAGGTGAATATTATCAGACTTTGTCATTTGAGGAAACCGCAAAGGATGCGCAAGCGGTATATGGTGCTGTAGGTTATGGAATTCCATTTGAACGTGTGGTAGAAGGGATTCCGATTACCTATACGCATGAGGAGGGACTTACCCTTGCGGATGATGAAGACTGGTGCTGGCCATATGAAAGGTTTATCCTTACTTTTGATGAGAAAGGATTTACGGATTTTCAGTGGAGAGGACCTTGCACAATTGAAAAAGTATCGGATGACACCGTTTTTCTGCTTCCATTTTTCGAGATACAGAATGTTCTTGAAGAAATGATGGTTAAGATAAAAGCAGAAGAATATGCGGAAACTGACATTAAAGTTACTTACAAAATAAATGAAATACGACTTGGTTATATGCGAGTACATGAAAAAGGTGATGTTTCAGAAGGTTCCTTGATTCCTGTATGGGATTTCTTTGGCTCGGAAAGTTTACGTTATCCAGATGATGATTCTGATTATTCAAATGAAGGAATTTCCTATGAAAGTCAGTTTACGATTAATGCGATGGATGGAACGATAGTTGACAGAGGACTTGGATATTAAGATATGATTCATAAATAATGCATAAAGTATATTTGAATGCAAGCTGTAAGGCTTGCATTTTATTATGTTCCAATGATATATGTATAGGAGGTAAGGCAAGATTCTTAACTGATTCTTTACCGATACACTGCTATAATCTAAAAGCGTTGGAGGTATCTATGCACAAAGGATATAAACAATTATTAAGTACTATTTTTACCTTGGGAATATTAAGTGTGTTTTTTATCATTAGTCTGATAATCGAGAACACCCTAAATGCAGATACATTAATACCGGCAGTCTTTACGCTTGCAGTATTCTTAATTTCCTTAATCACAGACGGACTTATCTATGGAATCGTAGCTTCTCTACTTAGTGTATTGGCTTTGAATTTCGCATTTACTTTTCCATATTTTAAATTTAATTTCAGCATACCGGAAAATATGATATCAGCAGTCATTATGCTGGTAATAACTATTATGTCCAGTACTCTTGCTTCACAGGTAAAGCAGCAGGAGAAGATTAAGGCAGAGACCGCACATGAAAAAATGAGAGGAAATCTGCTTCGGGCTGTTTCCCATGATCTTCGTACACCGCTTACAACCATTTATGGTTCCAGTTCTGCCATTATCGATAAATATGACTGTTTATCCAAGGAACAGCTGATACAGCTTGCAACAGGCATCAGAGAGGATTCTCAGTGGCTAATTCGAATGGTAGAGAATCTGTTATCGGTTACCAGAATTGATAATGGTACGGTTAAGATTATTATGACATCGACGGTGCTTGAGGAGCTGATTGATGCGGTTCTGATTAAGTTTAGAAAGCGTTATCCGGAGCAAAAAATTGTGGTAGATATTCCAGATGATTTTATAAGCATTCCTATGGATGCTGTGCTGATTGAACAGGTTATTGTCAATATTCTAGAAAACGCGGTACAACATGCGATAGGTATGACAGAGCTTACGCTAAAGGTATTTATTGTAGGTAAAAATGCTATTTTTGAAATTATCGATAATGGTTGTGGAATCGAAAAGGACAGATTGTCTCATATATTTGAAGGCTTTTTTGAGAAGCAGGATGCGCCGATTGACAGTCAAAAAAGTAGTATGGGAATTGGCTTGTCCGTATGTGCTTCTATTATCAAGGCACATAATGGAAGTATAACAGCGGAGAATCGAAAGGGAGGCGGCTGTTGCTTTCGCTTTGCATTAAATATGGAGGAAGAGCATGTGTAACAAGCATAAGATTTTAGTGATTGAAGACGAGATTAATATTTGTAATTTTGTTAAGACTATATTAGAGACAAATGATTATCAAGTGCTGGTTGCACAGAACGGATCTACTGGAAAAACCTTGTTTTTTTCTCATAATCCTGACCTTGTCATTCTTGATTTGGGATTACCGGATATAGATGGTTGTGATTTTATTCAGATGGCAAGAGAGCAGTCAGCAATACCGATTATTGTATTGTCAGCAAGAACGAATGAAGCAGATAAGGTAAAGGCACTTGATTTGGGGGCTAATGATTACATTACGAAGCCTTTTGGAACTAATGAACTGCTGGCAAGAGTACGTGCAACGCTGCGTACAAGCAGATTTCAGGGAATAGGTGACAGACAGATTCGTCAAAAGGTGCAGATAAAAAACATGGTAATCGATTATGAGGCAAGAAGAATTACCATTGATAAGCAGGAAATAAAATTGACACAGACAGAATATAATATTATAGAGCTGCTTTCTGTGCATGCAGGAAGGGTACTTACATATTCGGAGATTATTAAGAAAATATGGGGCTATTCAGACTCTGGAAGCATCAAGAAGCTTCAGGTGAATATGGCAAATATCCGAAAAAAGCTAGGAGAACAGCCGGGAGAATATTTATATATTCTAAATGAGCTTGGCGTTGGTTATAGAATGAATGAGGATAACGAGGAGTAGGTATGAAAAAGACGAAAATTATTTGTACGATTGGACCATCTAGTGAAAATGAGGAGATTCTGACACAAATGTGTCTTGCGGGAATGAATGTGGCAAGATTGAATTTCTCGCATGGTTCCCATGAAGAACATCAGAAAAAAATAGATTTGGTGAAAGCTATTCGTGAAAAAATGAAGCTTCCGATTGCTATTATGCTTGACACAAAGGGGCCGGAATATCGTATTAAGACATTTGAAAACGGAAAAATCACACTTGCAGATGGTGATATTTTTACTTTTACAACAGATGATATTGTGGGAAATCAGGAGCGAGTATCCGTAAACTATGTCCATTTAGTAGAGAACCTGAGCGTTGGTGACAGAATTTTGGTTAATAATGGTTTAGTCATCTTTGAGGTAATTGAGCTTAAGAAGAACGATGCAATCTGTAAGGTTATTGCAGGTGGTGAGCTTTCTAACCGGAAGAGTATGAATTTCCCGAACAAGGTCATGGATCATGACTATCTGAGCGAACAGGATAAGAAGGATTTGCTTTTTGGTATTCAGAATGAGGTTGATTTTGTGGCAGCTTCCTTTGTTTCTACTAAGAAGGATGTTGCTGATCTTAGAGAGTTTTTAGATGCAAATGGTGGACAGGATATTGATATTATTGCAAAGATTGAAAACAGAGCTGGTGTAGATAATGTGGAGGAAATCTGTCAGATTGCCAACGGTATTATGATTGCGCGAGGAGACCTTGGAGTGGAGATTCCTGCCATTGAGGTTCCAGCTGTTCAGAAATATCTGATTAACAAGTGTCGTATGCTTGGAACTCGTGTGATTACAGCAACAGAAATGTTAGAATCCATGATTCACAATCCTCGTGCTACCAGAGCAGAGTTATCAGATGTTGCTAATGCAGTATATGACGGAACATCAGCCATTATGCTTTCAGGTGAGACGGCAGCAGGAAAATATCCTGTGGCAGCCGTAAAAACAATGGCAGAAGTAGCAGAATATACAGAAAAGCAGATTAATTATATGAAGAGATTCCGAACCTCAGACTTTGAGATTCGTAACAATCTGGATGCGATTTCCCATTCAGCATGCTCTATGGCAATTGATGTAAAGGCAAAATGTATCGTTGTAAGCTCTATTAGCGGCTGTACGGTAAGAATGGTAAGCAGATTCCGCTGTCCGGTTGATATTATCGGTATGACTACTTCAGAAAAGGTATGGCGAAAGCTGAATCTTAGCTGGGGCGTAACACCGGTTATGTGTGAGGAATTTACTTCGATAGAAGTCATGTTCTATAACGCAATGAATCAGGCAAAAGAGGTGTTCCAGTTAAGTAAGGGAGATAATGTTGTGTTAACAGGCGGTCAGATTAATGGCCAGACTGGAAATACGAATTTAATTAAGGTAGAGAAGGTATAAGGAGAATTCTTCTCCTTATACCTGACAAATTTATGCAAAGGCATAAATTCGCAAAGTATAGAAAGGTGGGACAAGGTTAAATGACAATGGCACAAATGATGGGATTGCTGGGTGGACTTGCTCTGTTTTTGTATGGTATGCAGATGATGAGCAATGGTTTAGAAGCAGCAGCTGGCAATAGAATGAAGCAGATATTAGAGAAACTGACAGCGAACCGATTCTTAGGCGTTTTGGTAGGTGCAGTCATTACGGCTATTATCCAGTCTTCATCGGCAACGACGGTTATGGTAGTTGGCTTTGTTAATTCCGGTATGATGACTCTTACGCAGGCTGTATGGATTATTATGGGTGCCAATATCGGTACGACAATCACAGGACAGCTGATTGCTCTGGATGTTGGAGCAATTGCACCGTTTATTGCCTTTTTAGGTGTGGCAATTGTGGTATTCATGAAGAATGAAAAGCTTCATCATATCGGAAATATTTTAGCTGGTTTGGGTATCTTGTTTATTGGTATGGATATGATGAGTGAGGCGATGAAGCCATTAAGAGATTCGCAGGCATTTGTAGATTTGTTGACCAATTTTGAAAATCCAGTATTAGGAATTCTTGCCGGAACCGTGTTTACAGCTATTATTCAGTCTTCATCCGCATCTGTGGGTATCTTACAGGCGTTGGCAAGTAGTGGAATTATTAAGCTTAGCAGTGCTGCATTTGTTTTATTTGGTATGAATATCGGTACATGTATTACTGCATTGTTAGCGGCTATTGGAACAAGCAGAAATGCAAAGAGAACGACGGTAATTCATATTACCTTTAATGTCATTGGTACGATTATATTTACTACTTTATGTCTGACAACGGGATTGATTCCGCTTGTAGAGAGTTGGACGCCGGATAATGCATCGGCACAGATTGCGAATTTACATACTACTTTTAATATAGTAACTTCGGTACTGTTAATTCCGTTTGGTACTCTGCTTCCTAAGCTGGCAGAGTTTGTATTGCGAGAAAAGGGTAATTCGGAGGAGCCAGAGGGTTACTATTTATTAAATATTAAGCCAATGAATTCTGATAAGCTTGGTGTATCTGCTATTAGTATGGAAGGAACCAGAAAAGAGCTTATTCGTATGCTCCAGATGGCAAGAGAGAATGTACATAATGCTTTTGAAGTCTTTGCGTCAAAGGATACTGTTGCTTTAGCGGTTGTGGAAGAGAAGGAAGAATATATTGACTATTTGAATAAGGAAATCTCAAAATATATCACAACAGCTATGATTCATGAAACGACAGAAAGTGGTAATAAGATATTTAATGCTTTCTATTCGTTAACAAGTAATATTGAGCGAATCGGTGACCATGCGATTAATGTTGCGGGCTATTCTAATATGATTAAGGAGAAGAATATAACCTTTTCTGAAATGGCACAACAGGAAATTACGGAGATTCAGGAGGTTTGTGATAAGTTATTTATATACTTATTTGAAAATCATGATGATGATGTGATTGCATGGCATGCTAAAGTGGCGGCTATGGAGCAAAAAATTGATGATATGACATCAGAATTCCGTAACAACATGTTTACAAGAATCCAAAAAGGAACCTGCTCTGATGAAGGAAGTATTCTGTTCTCAGAGATGCTGACGGACTTTGAGCGAATCGGAGACCATGCGTTGAATATCTCGGATGAACTAATGAAGATAGCGATGATAGAGAAATAGTGATTGACAGAATTATCCTAACTAAGTATACTAAATAGACGATATAAGTTACTCGTGAGGGAGTAGTTTGCGTCTTTCGTGAATAAAAGACGTGGTAAGTCAACATACTGACCTTTGGTCTGGCTTACCTTAATGAATGAGACTCATGTATGGCAGGCACTTTAAAAGTGTTTTATACGCTGTACCTGAATCTCGCTGATATAGTTTGAGTTTAAAGGTGTAGCGTGTGGCTGCACCTTTTTTTCGTCTGCAAAATAAGCTGTGTGATATACGGAGGAAGAGAATATGGATTTATTTACCCTATTTCTGTTGGCAGTAGGTCTGTCAATGGATGCTTTTGCTGTGGCAATTTGTAAAGGTCTTGCAATGAAGAAGATTAGCTTCAAACAGGCTGGAATCGTTGGTTTGTGGTTTGGTGGTTTTCAGGCTTTGATGCCTGCACTTGGCTTTTTGCTTGGAACAGGCTTTGCAGGAGCAGTAAATGTCATTGCGGACTGGATTGCCTTTATCTTATTGGCATTAATCGGAGGAAATATGATTAAGGAAGCTTTATCCAAGGAAGAGGAAGAGGCAGATGCTTCATTATCTTTCAAAAAGATGCTTCTGCTTGCGATTGCGACAAGCATTGATGCCTTTGCTGTAGGTGTGTCTTTTGCCTTTATGGAGATAGGAAGCCTGATTGTTCCGGCAGTTTTGTTTATTGGAGTCATTACCTTTGCACTTTCGATGGTAGGTGTAAAGGTTGGTAATGTCTTTGGTACAAAGTATAAAGCAAAGGCGGAGCTTGCAGGAGGTATTATCCTCATTCTGCTTGGTGTAAAGATTATGTTAGAGCATTTTGGTATATTATAAGGAATAGAAAAAGACGAGAATTCCCATACTATTTTATAAACGAGATAGTGTGGGGATTTTTTATGGAACAATATAATAAGAAGAAACAGGATTATACCAATCTGCTTGTTTATACAGGAGTGGTAGTAGCGGTATTACTATTAATGAAATATGTAGTTCCTTATTTTCTGCCTTTTTTTGTGGCGGTTATTATTGTTGTGCCGCTTCATAGATTGTGTTTGAAAAAGGGCTGGTGTCGGAAAAAAGGGAAGGGGATTATGGCAGGGGGAGTGTTGTTTTCGATTCTGCTTTTTATCTTGCTTCTTTTTATTGGATTTGGGACCTTTTTCTTTAGCAGAGCACAGAGCTTTATTCAAAATCTTGCTGTGATTGAGGCGGAGTGTATTGACCTGATTTCGGATTTCTGTCACAGGCTGGAGGTCTATAGTGGACTTGGAAACGGTGTGGTAGAGGCATGGCTTCATGATAAGATATTTGGACTCTTTGGTAATCTGGCAATCGAGAGCAGCTCGTGGATATCGAATACCTTACGGTATCTAGCGGGGATGGGGAGATTGTTCACATTAGGACTTGTGACCTTTATCTGTGTGGTACTTTTTGCAAGAGAGATTGATAGATGGCAGCAGGGATTGCTTAATATTGCGGTGCTCGAGCCTGCTATAGATAGAGTTCTTTCTATTATTATACGCATTGGCAAAAAGCTTGGAGGCATGATGAAGACCTTTATCAAGACGCAGAGTGTTATTCTGTGTTGTATTAGCCTTACAGCAGGTGTAGGACTCTTTTTGGCAGGGATTTCGGAGTTCTGGTTCTATGGTCTGCTTGCCGGGGTTATGGATGTTCTTCCGTTTATTGGGACAGGAATTGTTCTTGTTCCGATTGGAGTCATACAGCTTCTAGGAGGGAATTATCTTTCTGCAATGATTGTTTTTGCAGCGTATGTTCTTTGCATTGTGATTAGAGAGGTACTAGAGCCAAGGCTTATGGGAAACGGGTTGGAGGTGTCACCGGTTGCGATTTTAGTCTCTGTTTATGCAGGTGTTCTCTTTTATGGTATAGGTGGTGTGCTGCTTGGTCCCGTCACTTTGCTCATACTTGTCGAGGTTGCGAGGGAAATCTTTGGCAAAAAGCTTGAATCTTCTAAATTCGATTGACAGAATGGGAATCCGTTATTATAATGACTAAAGGATGTGTCGAAAAGACAAATGTCCGTCTAAAGAGGACAGACAGAAAAAGAGGGTTCCCCCCGCGATGGAGGTTATGAAAAGATGAAAGCATACAAGGATTTAAGCAAAGAAGAGCTTCAGGCGCTTCAGAGAGAATTACAGGAAAAGTTCGCAAAGATTAAGGAAGAAGGCATTTCGCTTGATATGTCCCGTGGTAAGCCGGGCTCAGATCAGTTAGACCTTTCCCTTCCAATGTTAGATGTGTTAAATAGTGAATCAGCATTCAAGGGCGTTCAGGGAATGGATCTTAGAAATTATGGTATTCTGGAAGGTATTACAGAAATCAGAGAGCTTTTTAGTGAGCTGATGGAAGCACCGGTAGACCATGTTTTAGTATATGGTAATTCTAGCTTAAATGTTATGTATGATTTAATTGCAAAGGCTATGATTCATGGTATAGGTGGTAATACACCATGGTGCAAGCTTGATAAGGTAAAGTTCCTTTGTCCTGTTCCGGGCTATGACAGACACTTTGCCATTACAGAGAGCTTTGGCATCGAGATGATTGCCATTCCGATGGATGAAAACGGCCCTGATATGGACTTAGTAGAGCAGTATGTGAATAATGATGCAGCAGTAAAGGGTATTTGGAATATTCCTAAGTATTCTAACCCAAGTGGTGTGGTATATTCTGATGAGGTAGTAAGAAGATTTGCTAACCTTAAGCCGGCAGCGCCAGATTTTAGAATCTTCTGGGATAATGCATATGCTGTACATCATGTATATGTAGAAAATAAGGCACAGATTTTAAATATTGTGGAAGAATGTGAGAAGGCAGGAAATCCTGATATGTATTATGAGCTTTGCTCTACATCCAAGATTACCTTCCCGGGTTCTGGTGTAGCAGCACTGATTACTTCTCCAGCTAATATTGCAGAGATTAAGAAGTCTATGACTGTTCAGACAATTGGTCATGATAAATTAAACCAGATGCGTCACGTGAAGTTCTTTGGTAACGCTGATGGCGTACATGCTCATATGGAGAAGCATGCAGCAATCCTTAGACCGAAGTTCGAGGCTGTTCTGAATACTTTAGAACAGGAGCTTGGCGGTCTTGAAATCGGCAGCTGGTTAAAGCCTCTTGGTGGCTACTTCGTAGCATTTGATACCTTAGAGGGATGTGCAAAGAGAGTAGTAGCGCTTTGTAAGGAAGCAGGTGTTGTCATGACTCCGGCAGGCTCTACTTATCCATACATGAATGATCCAAAAGATACCAGTATTCGTATCGCGCCAACACTTCCAGCATCTGAAGAATTGAAGAAGGCATGTGAAGTATTTGTACTTTGCGTAAAGCTTGCTTCTGTAGAAAAGTTATTAGAAGCATAATAAGTGAATAATATATCGTGTTTTAGAATCCTCAACTGGCATGCAGAGAGTCGGTTGGGGATTTTCTGTTGAAACGGTATATGTTTTTAATAACTGTTTACAATAATCATGATAATAGAAAATGTACGGATTAAAATTTGAGAAAAGTACAGAGTTTATGTGGTACCGATTATGGCATTAAGAGAATGAAAGAAATGATAGATAATAATCAAAAAACACATAAAATGCATATGCAATTTCTTTAAAATGCGATATGATATATAAGAGAGAGAAAAGTTCGCATTTAAGAAAGGAGCTGGAAGTATGTATAAAATAATTACCATGGAACGAGAATTTGCAAGTGGTGGCAATGAAATCGGAAGGCGCGTAGCTAAGAAGCTGGGAATTGAACTCTATGACAGAAATATTCTAATAGAAGCTGCCAAAAGGCTAGAGATTCCGGCAATCTATGTGGAACAGCTAGAGGAAACGGCACCAGGAAGTATTATTTTTAATCTTTCTAAAACAGCAATTGGTGGTAGCCATAAGAACAGCTCCAACCTTCCTATGGCAGAGAGACTTTTCCTAGAAGAGAAGAAGATTATTGAGGAGATAGTAGAAAAACAGGATTGTGTGATAGTGGGAAGATGTGCTTCCTATATTTTAAAGGAAAGACCAGACTGTTTAAAGGTATTTGTACATGCAGACAAAGAGTATCGCTTAAGGCGCGCTGTTGAGGCAGAGAAGCTTTCCAAGAACGAAGCGGAGGAATTCCTTCGTAAGTCAGATAAACGACGCAGTGGTTTCTTCAATGCACATACAGGCTGGAAATGGGGCGATATGGAGCATTTTGATATTTGTTTGGATAGTGGAAGTCTTGGAATTGACTGTTGTGTAGATGTATTGTCTGGGATGATGAAGAAATAGAGTAAGAGATAACCATGGTAGTTAGTTTAAAAACATGTTTATACCTAACTGGATATAGACATGTTTTTTTGATTTGTCTAAAAAGTATTGGATTGACAAGGAAAAGTAAATACAATAGAATGATATTATATATACAAAACACACAAAATAATTTATTTCGAAGAATATATTGTAAAATGTGTGATTTGATTGATAAGAAAGGCGGAGAAAAGGATGAAAAAATTCAATAACAAATTAACCGTCAAAAATATTACAGTCAGAAAAGAGAAAAAAGAACCATCAAACCGTAAGCATCTGAATCTGGGTATTCAGATGAAGCTGAATGGAATGATATTAATTATTGTTGTACTGTTTTCAGGATTGTTGTTTTTTACCGGAACAAAGTCCATGCAATATAACGATCAATATGCACAAGTATTGGAGAATATAAGCAAGATTACCTATATTAAAACAAATGGGGCGAAGCTTGCAAGAATTGTGGTGAATATGTGTGCAACAGGAGGAGCTGTAGATAGTGGACACTTGGAAATGGTGGAAACAATGCAGCAGTATGTTGTAGACATAGGTGAAAATATTGGCGATGAAGTAGAGTATAGTCAGAATAGAAATCAGCAGGAAAGCTTAGCCAAGGAAGTTGACAAGTTTGTTACATTATATGAAGAAATTGTAGCGATTTCAGGAGAGAATTACTCATCATCCGCATCGGACCAGGCAGCAAGATTAGACAGTTCAACTCCATTCCTGTCAACAAGTGCTGAGAATTTATTAACATATGAGATTACAAGAAGTGAAGATTTACAGCAGAAAATTCAAAAAGATTTTTCGAGTATGATATCTGGCATGATGGTAGTTATCGTTTTGGTTGTTGTGATAACGATAATCGTTGCAATGCTTGTTTCAAGAAGTATTACCAGACCAATATTAGAGCTGATGAAGAAGCTTTCGGTGATTGCAGATGGTGATTTGTCAGGAGACGATATTCAGGTAAAGAGTGCAGATGAAACAGGTAAGTTAGGTACTGCGTTCAATAAGATGAAGAATAATGTAGCAGATATCTTGCGTCAGGTGTTAGATAGCACGGCAGAGTTAAAAATTGCTACAGAAACGGTAAATGAGAGCATGGATGAGAATTCCAAGGGAAGTGCGCGTATTGCAGAATCCGTTGGTGAAATGCTTGAAAGATTGGAAAAACAGCATGTAGAAGTTGTAAAAATAGCAGAGCAGATACAGGAAATGGAGCAAGTATCGGCTGTTATCGTAGAAAATGCAGAGAAAATTCATGCGAATACGGCAGAAGCAAGAATAAATGCAGAAAGCGGAACAGAGAAGATCGTTGCCTATGTAGAACAATTAGGAGTTATTAACACCTCTATTAGTGAAGTTACAGAGATTTTCTCTAAATTTAATGATAATACAAGACAGATGACAGAAGCGTTAAATGCGATTACAGAGATTGCATCCCAGACTAATTTATTATCATTAAATGCATCCATTGAGGCAGCACGTGCTGGAGAAGCAGGACGAGGATTTTCAGTTGTTGCGGATGAGATTAGAAAGCTGGCAGATGATTCACAAAGTGCTGCGCAGGAAATTGGTGATATGATTCAGAAAATTGAAAAAGAATCAGAGCAAATGAATGCGAAGCTCATGGATAGTCTCAAGCAGTTAGAGAAGGGTAATCAAATGACAGCAGATACCCAGAATAGCTTCCAAATTATTAAAAATGGAACAGGTGAGGTTGGAAATAGTGTAGATGATATTATGTCAAGACTTGAGTCCCTGATGGCTAAGATTCAGGATACTGTATCAAGTGCGAATGAGATACAAGGAGCAGCTGACGAAAGTGTAACAGAGATTAATGAGATTAATGCCGTTGTTACGCAAGAGGCTGCTAATCTGGAGTCTGTATCAGATGCGACAAGTAAGTTACTGGAACTGACAGAAAAATTAGAGCAAATGGTTGGTGAGTTCCGTTTAGAGGAAAAAACACAGCAGGAGGAGTAATTATGCAGAATGAACAAGTCACAAATAAGCTTCCGTCAAAAATGAGTCTGATTGTAAGGGTAATGGTTTCCTGTTATCTGATTTATACAGTATATTCTTTGGGTGATGTATGGAATCGTTATTCGGGTGGAGAACTCATACTATATCTGATAATTATGGTAGTATTTGGACTTGCTGCGTGCATAATGGGGGGACTTGCTATTCGAGATTTGATAACAGGAAAATATTTTGCAGGAGCTCTCGATAACTCTGATATGATGAAAAAATAGTTGAACAACAAAATGACACAGAACACAGGAAACAATATGCAAAAACGAAATATCAAAATATTTGAAGTGACAAAATGTGTTGACAATAATTGTATTCTGTCATATTATATAAATACAACAATTGTCAAAAAATATACAGCTTTATGAAAAAGTTTTCATTTTGTACAAGTCCATACGTGGTATGGTTTGTAAATATATTTATTTATCTTATAAAAGTACAGGGGGAAAATGTATGAAAAGAAAGATTTTAAGCATTGTAATGAGCGTTGCTATGATAGCAACCTTATTGGTTGGATGTGGTTCTAGTGATACATCTACATCAACATCTGGTTCAACAGAAACAACAGCAAAAACAGAAACAAAAACAGAGGCGACTGTAACAGCTGGTAAAAAGGTTGGTGTAGCAATGCCTACGCAGTCATCTGAAAGATGGATTAATGACGGTGCTAACATGAAGTCTAAGTTAGAGGCTTTAGGCTATGAAGTTGATCTTCAGTACGCAGAAGATGATGTTCAGATGCAGGTTTCTCAGATTGAGAATATGATTGCAAGTGGTGTTAACTGTCTTGTTATCGCTTCTATCGACTCTGCAGCGTTAGTAAACGTAGAAGCTCAGGCAAAGACAGCAGGTATTCCAATTATTGCATATGACCGTTTGTTAATGAATACAGACGCTGTTTCTTATTACGCTACCTTTGATAACAAGGGTGTAGGTACAGCAATTGGTAAGTATATCGAAGATAATAAGAAGCTTGCAGATGCACAGGCAGCTGGCGAATCTTATACAATTGAGTTCTTCATGGGTTCACCTGATGATAACAATGCAAAAATGTTATACGATGGTGTAATGGAAGTATTACAGCCATATCTGGATGCTGGTACATTAGTATGTAAGTCTGGTAGAACATCCTTTGATGATACATGTATCTTAAGATGGTCTCAGGAAACAGCTCAGCAGAACTGTGAAAACTACTTAACAGGTTTCTATGCAGATGAAGATCTTGATATTGCATGTTCCGCATTTGACGGATTTGCATATGGTATCAAGGCAGCTCTTGAAGGTGCTGGATATACAGATGCAAACTGGCCTATGATTACAGGACAGGATGCAGAGCTTATGGCAGTAAAGAACATCATCAGCGGTAAGCAGACAATGTCAATCTACAAAGATACTCGTCTCCTTGCAGACAAGTGTGTAACAATGGTTCAGGCAGTTCTTGAAGGATCAGAGCCAGAAATCAATGATACAGAGCAGTATAACAATGGTGTTATCACAGTTCCTTCTTATCTGTGTACTCCTGTTGCAGTAGATGTGAACAATTATCAGAAAGAAATCGTAGACGGTGGATATTATACAGCAGAACAGTTAGCAGAATAATATGAGTGAGTGTAGAAGGCGACGGTTCAAACTGTCGCCTTCTTTTTCCTATAATATGAATAAATGAAGAAAGGAAGCAATGCGGATGTCAGAATATATCTTGGAAATGAATCACATAACAAAAGCTTTTTCGGGTGTAAAAGCGTTGGATGATGTAAATCTGAAGGTAAAACGTGGTGAGATACATGCGTTATGTGGTGAAAATGGTGCCGGTAAATCCACATTGATGAATGTTCTTTCCGGAGTATATCCATTCGGAAGCTATGAAGGAGACATTGTTTACAATAAAGAAGTATGCAAATTCCACAGTATCAAAGAAAGTGAAGCAAAAGGTGTTGTTATCATTCATCAGGAGCTTGCATTAAGTCCATATCTGTCCGTTGCAGAAAATGTATTCCTCGGAAATGAGCAGACTTCCATGAAGGGAGTTATTAATTGGACGGAAACGCGTAAAAAAGCACATGAAATGCTGGAAAAGGTAGGCTTAGGGGATGAAGATGTTAATGTTCCGGTAGGAAGTCTGGGTGTTGGAAAACAGCAGCTTATTGAAATTGCAAAAGCGATGGCAAAAAAAGTAGAATTGCTGATTCTGGATGAACCGACAGCAGCATTAAATGATGAAGAAAGTAAAACACTGCTTGAAATCATGCTTGAACTAAAAAAACAGGGAATTACCTGTATTATCATTTCACATAAGCTGAATGAAATTAGTTATGTAGCAGATTCCATTACTGTTATTCGTGATGGTCATACCATTGAAACCTTGGAAAAAGGAAAAGATGATTTCTCGGAAGATAGAATTATCAAAGGAATGGTAGGTAGAGAGCTGACCAATCGTTATCCGATTAGGGAAGGTGTAAAAATCGGTGATACGATTTTTGAAATTAAAAATTGGAATGTATATCATCCGGACGATTCTGAGAGACAGATGATTAAAGATGTTAATATTCATGTAAAGGCAGGAGAGGTTGTTGGTCTTGCAGGCCTTATGGGAGCCGGTAGAACAGAGCTTGCTATGAGTATTTTCGGAAAATCATATGGACAAAAGATATCAGGACAGATATTTGTAAATGGTAAAGAAGTACATATTAAAAATGTAAAAGATGCGATAGAACAAAAAATTGCATATGTGTCAGAAGACAGAAAGAATTATGGACTTGTTCTGATAGATGATATAAAGAGAAATATGACGATGGCTGCAATGAGAAAATTCTTCTCGAAAAACGGTATAGTAAATAGTAATGATGAAATTGTTGCAGCAGAGGAATACAAAAAGAAAATCAATGTTAAGGCTAATTCGATTAACCAGACGGTAGGTTCCCTTTCTGGTGGAAATCAGCAGAAGGTTGTTTTGGCAAAATGGATGTTGACACAACCGGATGTACTGATTCTGGATGAGCCTACGCGAGGTATTGACGTAGGTGCAAAATATGAAATTTATTGTGTAATCAATGATTTGGCAAAGGCCGGTAAGGCAGTTATCATTATTTCTTCTGAAATGCCAGAGATTATTGGTACCTGTGACCGAGTTTATGTAATTAATGAAGGTGAGATAGCAGGAGAATTAAAGAAAGACGATATTTCACAGGAAAAGATTATGCAATCGATTATGGCTCATAACAGAAAGGATGATAGAAATGAATAAGAAAAAAGTTGTTAATCTTGATATGAAACAGTATGGTATGTTTCTTGCTCTTATTGTAATCTACGTAGTGTTTGCTATTATGACCGGTGGAAAGAACTTGTCGCCTGCTAATATCAATAATCTGATTATGCAGAACGGTTATGTTGTTATTCTTGCCGTTGGTATGCTGTTGTGTGTACTGACAGGTAATGTCGATCTTGGAGTTGGTTCTGTCGTTGCGGTAACAGGTGCTACAGTCGGTATTATGATTGTTGATTATGGCATGAATATGTGGATTGCTATTTTAGCGGCACTTACAATTGGTTTATGCTTAGGTATGTTTGCCGGTTTCTTTATCGCATATTTGTCGATTCCTCCATTCGTTGTTACATTGGCGACCATGTTGATGGGACGAGGACTTACGTATACATTACTTCAGGCACAGACAAAGGGACCTCTTCCAGAGGAATATGTTTATATTGGAGCAGGTTTCCTTCCTACAGTAAAGATTCCATTTGGAGATGGTACTCTTGATTTGGTAAGTATTGGTGTAGCTGTTGTAGTATCTATTATTTTAATCCTTTCAGAGATAAAGGGTATTGCAACAAAGAAAAAATATGATTTCCCATTAAATCCAATGTGGCAGATTATTGTGAAGGATGCTGTATTATTATTTATTGTGTGGTTCTTCTTCTACAAGCTGGCTCGTTGGAACGGACTTCCATTTGTACTTGTCATTATGGTGGTTCTAGTTGGAATTTATGTATTTATTACGACAAGAACGGTAGCTGGTCGTCAGATTTATGCGCTTGGTGGAAATGCCAAGGCGGCAAGACTTTCTGGTATTGATACAAGAAAGGTATTCTTCTGGGTATATACCAATATGGGTGTTTTAAGTGCTATTGCAGGTATCGTACTTTCCGCTCGTAATGCATCTTCTACACCTAAGGCTGGTGATGGATTTGAGATGGATGCCATTGCCTCCTGTTATATCGGTGGCGCAGCTGTTGCCGGTGGTGCAGGTACCATTACGGGTGCTGTAGTAGGTGCGTTCATTATGGGTATCTTGAATAATGGTATGTCTCTGTATGGATGGTCAACTGATATTCAGAGAATTGTAAAAGGTGCCGTATTGCTTGGTGCCGTAACGGTGGATATCTTATCTAAGAGAAAAAAGGGTAATTAATAATACGAGAAAATAGCAGGTATGACAGACAGTCTACCTGCTATTTTATTCGTTAGAAAAGTTCAGGTGCTTTTTCTTGACTTGTGAAGCAGTCTGATATATAGTAAGAAATTGAATTCATATAGAAAACCGCTAGGGGTGCGCATCGCTGAGATTGGATGGTTTTTTATACGATCCTGACCCTCACTACTTGAACCGGATAATACCGGCGTAAGGAAGCAGAAGAAGCTTAAATGGCCTAAATGATAAAAAGTCTTTAAGTGTACGATGTTGTCCCTCCTCGCGAAAACGAAGGAGGATTTTTTATGTCCAAAAAGGTAACTGTAAAACAATTGGTATTTTGTGCGGCGGCTATTGCATTAGCAACGGTGCTGTCAAATATTAAGCTGTTTCATTTTCCGACGGGAGGCTCGATAACGTTATTGTCTATGCTCGTTATCAGTTTTCCAGGCTATTGGTTTGGATTAGGCGTAGGGCTTATTACAGGTGTGGCGTATGGTGTGCTGCAGCTGTTAATAGATCCTTATGTTTTATTTCCGTTACAGCTTATTGTGGACTACATTCTTGCATTTGGAGCATTTGGGCTCTCAGGGCTTTTCTCGAATGCAAAATCAGGGCTTATTAAGGGCTATGTGGCAGCAGTATTGGGGAGATTTGTTTTTTCAAGTATTTCAGGCTGGATATTCTTTGGAGAATATGCTTGGGAAGGTTGGAATCCATTAGCCTATTCTCTTGTGTATAATGCGATTTATATCTTTGCAGAAGCAGCGGTAACGATTATTATATTACTTCTTCCACCAGTGAAGGAAGCTATGATAAGAGTGAAAAAGCTGGCAATAGAGTAATATGATGTTATTTAATAATTATCATAAAATTAAATTAATTTCAGACTTTTAACCTTGACAGGCGGTAAAATATTCCGTATCATTTTATTATAAGTGAAAGCGGTTTCAATTAGACTAAAATGATGACCGACAAAAGAGGAGGTAACGGAATGCAGCCGCAGAAAAACGGTGAAAACAAATCGATAACGATTTACGATATTGCCAAGGAAGCGGGGGTATCTGCATCTACCGTTTCCCGTGTGTTAACGAATAGTGCTAATGTACGTTCAGAGAAAAAGAAAAAGGTTCTTGCTCTGATTGAGAAATATAATTTTAAGCCAAATGCGCTTGCAAAAGGGCTTGCTGATACCAAGACCAGAACAATTGGTGTGCTAGCGGCAGATATTCGAAATCCTTTTTATGCTTCCCTTTTTGTGGAGTGTGAAAATGCTGCGAGGGCAGTTGATTATACCGTAGTTTTATGCAATTCCCTTGGAGAAACGGACAAGGAAGTAGAGCTGTTGGGAAAGCTTCAGGAGCAGAGGGTAGATGCGATTATCCAGATTGGTGGCAGAGGCGATGACTTGGCATCGAATGTAGAATATGTAGAGTTAATCAATCAGATTATGGCAAAGACACCAGTTGTTGTTACAGGTAAGCTGGATGGAACCAGATGCCATGTGGTACGTATTGATGCCATGAAGGCTATGGAGATTCTCATGGATCATCTGTTAGAGCTGGGGCATAAGAGAATTGCATTGATTGGCGGCAGGAAGGATGTACTTTCCACCTTTGAAAAGCATCAGAGATATAAGCAGATTTTAAAGGAAAATATGATAGAGTTTGACCCGGCGCTGGTAGCAGAGGATGGAGGCTATAACTTTGAAACCGGATACCGACAGATGAATGAGATGTTAGACAAGGGAGTCAGACCGACTGCTGTGGTAGCAATCAATGATTTTTCAGCAATGGGTGTCATGAGAAGTATTAATGAGCATGGATTACAGATACCACAGGATATTTCCGTAGTAAGTTATGATAATACGTATATGGCTGAGATGGCAATACCTAAGCTTACTAGTGTCGATTATAACTATGAAGAATACGGAAGAAAGCTGATTGATACGGCAACTGCCATGATTGAGGGAAGAAAGACAGGACAGCTTCGTATGGTAATGCCGACCTTGGTAGTACGTGGGAGCAGCGGACCTGCACCACTGGAATTATAGAGAAAATGGAATAATTTGACACCGAATTCAAAAAAATGTAAACAGAGCAGGACTTACGAATGCAGTAAGTCCTGCTTTTGTGTTTAAACTTGTTTAAAATGCCCAAAATAGAGAGAAAAACATATGTAATATTTACGAAAATGAATTACATATTCCGAATTTATTGACACGTGCATATAAAAAGTGCTAATATTTAAATATGAAATCGGTTGCAAATAGTCAAATTTACAAGGGAGGTTGCAATTATGGGAAAAACAAAGGTTAAGGAAGTAAAACCAAAATCAAGTTTAACCTTTTTCCAGAAAGTGAAAAGATACAAGACATTAATGTTGATGTGTACACCGGCAATACTTTTCTTTTTAGCATTCAGTTATGCACCATTGCCTGGTATCTATGTAGCATTTGTTAAGTATAATTACAGAGATGGTATTTTCGGAAGTAAATTTGTTGGATTGAAGAATTTTGAATTCTTATGGGATTCCGGAAAGCTTTTGGATTTAACATCCAATACAATTCTTTATAATTTGGCGTTTATAATTCTGGGAAATGTGCTTGCTGTGTTCATGGCAATTCTTTTAAACGAATTAAGATGTAAGTGGTTCAAGAAAGTGTCTCAGACAATGATGTTTTTACCTTACTTTATTTCACAGGTTTTGGTAGGTATTCTTGTTTACAACTTATTGAATTACGACTATGGTTTTGTAAACGGTATGCTAACATCACTTGGCAGAGAAAAATGGGGACCATATTCCGATCCAAATGTATGGCCGGTAATTTTGGTTATTGTTTATTTGTGGCAGCAGACAGGATATAACTCAGTTGTATATTTTGCTTCTATTATGGGAATTGATGCAGAGATAATTGAAGCAGCTAAGGTAGACGGAGCAAATGGTTTCCAGAAGATTCGTTATATTATTTTACCAAGCTTAAAGCCTACAATTGTTATTCTGTTATTGTTTGCACTTGGTGGTATTGTAAAGGGTAACTTTGGTCTGTTCTATAATATTATCGGTTCGAACTCATTGCTGTATTCAACAACCGATATTATTGAAACATTCGTATATCGAGCAACTATGGTAGACTTTAACTTCTCAACAGCATCGGCAGTAGGTCTGTACCAGTCCGTAATTGGATTTATTATGGTTATTACCTGTAACTGGATTGTTAAGAAGATTGAGCCTGACTATTCACTATTCTAAGAAAGGGGGATACCGATATGGCTAAGAAAAAAGACATGGATTTGATGGAATCAGGCGCAAAAGTAAGACTTGGTACATCTGATAAAATTATTCGTGGATTTGGATATATATTTATTACGTTATATGCATTGGCATGTGTGTTCCCGTTTTTGATTATTATTGGAACTTCATTTACAAGTGAAAATGTAATTCGAGCAGAGGGTGTTCAGTTATTTCCGAAGGAATTTACTTTACAAGCATATGAGATGGTATGTAAAGGCGGTGGAATTTGGTATTCTTATGCACTAACCATTACTTTGACTGTTATCGGAACCTTTGTGGGCTTATCGATTATCGCTATGACAGGTTACGCATTACAAAGAAAAGACTTTCCATTAAGAAATGCGATTTCATTCTTCATTTATTTTACTAGTTTATTTCAGGCAGGACTTGCACCATATTATCTGTTGATGACACAAACTTATCATTTGAAGGATAGCTATTTGGCAGTATTATTACCGCTTTTGATGTCACCATGGTTGATTATTCTAATGAAGAACTTTGTTAAGGCAATACCACATGAGATTACAGAGTCTGGTAAGATTGATGGTGCCGGAGATATGAAGATATTCCTTGATTTGATTCTTCCAATGTTGAAGCCGGCTCTTGCAACAATTGGTTTATTCCTTGCTTTAGGGTACTGGAATGAATGGTATCAGTCTTCTCTGTTTCTAAGTGCAAAGGTAGATGTTAAACCATTGCAGTATACCTTATATGAAGTAGTAAATAAAATTTCTTCTTTGAAAAATACGATTGCAGGTCAGTACGTTTCTCTTGAGGATATTCCTCAGGAGGGTGTAAAGATGGCAAATGCCGTATTGGCGACAGGACCGATTATTTTCCTGTATCCGTTCGTACAGAAATATTTTATTGGCGGTATTACCGTTGGTGCCGTAAAAGGCTAAACGGTTAGATATAGCAACGAAAACTTTTAAATGTATTAGGAGGAAAAATATGAAAAGGAAATTAATAGCATTATTCCTTGCAACAACAATGGTTGCAGGACTCGCAGGATGTGGTAGTTCAGAAACAACAAGCACAGATAGCGGATCAACAGATTCCGCAGCATCAGCAACAGAAACAAAAACAGATAATAGCAGTGATTCTGCAGCATCAGCAGATAGTGGTTCAACAGATTCCGCAGCTATTGATACTTCTGAGCATGTTGTGATTACTTATATGACAACAGGTGATAAGCCTACCGGTACACAGGAAGAATTAGACAAGGTGATGGCAGAACTGAATAAGATTCTCACAGAGAAGGTAAATGCAGAGCTTGATATTTACTTTATTGAGTGGACCGATTATTTATCTAACTACAACCTGACACTGGCTCAGATGGACGGTACGGTAGATTTAGTTGGTACAGCTTCTGACTGGCTTGATGCATGGCCAAATGCTAAGAATGGTGCTTTCCTTGAATTATCAGAGGATATGTTAAAGACATATGCTCCACAGACATGGGCAAGTGTTCCGGCAGAGAACTGGGAATTATGTAAGTATGATGGAGAAATCTATCTGATGCCAGAAGATAACTATGCACAGTGGACAAATCATGGATATATTTATCGTATGGACTGGGCTAAGGAAGCTGGTCTTACAGATGGTGTTAAGTCTTGGGAAGATTTAACAACTTACTGGAAGCATGTAAAATCAACCTATACAGATATCATTCCTTGGGATTCTGATGGTACACATCAGTTCCAGATGGCAAGTGGTTGGGTAGCATCTCATTCTAACTTTGTTCCAATTGACGGTTTATCAAATGGCGGTCTTTGGGGAGGAACAAAGGATGATTTATATACCATCACATCTCCATTCGTAGAGAATACCGAGATGATGGTAGAATATGCTAAGTTAATGAAGGAATGGAATGAAATCGGTGTTTGGAAGACTGACGTATTAAATAATACATCAGCTGACGCAAGAGCAGACTTCAGAATCGGACGTTCTGCAGCTGACCAGCATCATACACAGACATGGACAGACCTTTGTAGCGCAACACCATCCAATACAATCTATGAAACAGATGAGGATGCAGAGGCAGGCTTCTTCTACTTCGGTCAGGAAACAGGTAACGTAGTAGCATTATCTATTACACATGGTGCTATGGCAGTATCTGCAGGAAGTGAAAATCCTGAAAGAGCATTAATGGTATATGACTTGATTAGAAATGATCCAGAATGCTATAGATTATTTAACTATGGTATTGAAGGAACTTCTTATGAAATCGATGAGAACGGACTTCGTACAACTCCAGAAGGATTTGATAGTGAAAAGCATAATATCAACGGTACCACAAACTATTGGTGGGGACGTAATGATGACCTTGAAATCAAGGATGCTACAAGAAACTGGGATGCAATTGATAAGTTATATGCAGAATATGACAGCAAGAAGATCAACTATCCATATGGACAGTTCGTTCCAGATGTTGATAACATTCAGTCATATATCAACAATGTAAATGAAACTCATAACAACTATATGAAGCAGATTTCTTATGGTTTGTATCAGGGAACAGCAGAAGAAATCGTAGCTGAGTATCAGGAAGCTATGAAGGCAGCTGGTATCGATGAAGTTACTGCTGAATTACAGAGACAGTTTGATGAGCTTTACAAATAAGTATTGCAAAATAAAAAGTTTTGACTAATAATGCATAATAATAGAGGGTGTACATTTGCTTCGCGATGAAGTGAGGTACACCTTCTGTTATATAATAGGAAATTGCTGTAACATATAGTTAGCTAGTGATTGTCATTGGACAATCACTTTTTGTAAAAATACTAACCAATATGTTTGGCAGGATGGAGGAAGAGATGGGACAATTTGAAATTAAGGATAATTTTTATCTGAATGGAGAGCCCTTTCAGGTAATATCCGGAAGTATTCATTACTTCCGTGTTGTTCCGGAATACTGGCGTGACCGCCTTGAAAAATTAAAAGCGATGGGATGTAATACGGTAGAAACCTATATTCCATGGAATGCTCATGAACCAAAAAAAGGAGAATTCTGCTTTGAAGGTAGACTGGATTTGGTTAAGTTTGTAAAAATAGCAGAGGAGCTTGGCTTATATGTAATACTCCGCCCATCTCCATACATCTGTGCGGAATGGGAGTTTGGTGGTTTGCCTGCATGGCTTTTGCAGGAGGATAATATGCGCCTTCGTGCTTATTATGAGCCGTTTTTAAAGCATATTAGAGATTACTATGATGTACTGTTTCCAATGATTACACCTTTGCAGATTACAAAGGGTGGGCCTGTTATTATGATGCAGGTGGAAAACGAATACGGTTATTACGGTGATGATACCCGTTATATGGAAGCGATGTGCGATATTATGCTGGAGCGTGGTGTGGAAGTACCGCTTATCACATCGGATGGCCCATTTGAGGAATCATTAAGCTGTGGATGTCTGGAAGGTGCTCAGCCAACCGGTAATTTTGGCTCCAGAACGAAGGAACGTTTTGCAGTTCTTAGTAATTATACCAACGGTGGACCTCTTATGTGTGCAGAGTTCTGGGTAGGATGGTTCGATCATTGGGGCAATGGCGGCCATATGAAGGGCAATCCTGACAGTCCACAGGACTTAGACGATATGCTGGATATGGGACATGTGAATATTTACATGTTTGAGGGTGGAACAAATTTCGGTTTTATGAACGGTTCCAATTATTATGATGAGCTGACACCGGACGTTACCTCTTATGATTACGATGCCCTTTTAACGGAGGCAGGCGATTTCACACAGAAATATCGTGATTTTCAGGCAGTCATCAGTAAATATAGAGAGATTCCTAAGGTGGAATTTACCACAAAGATTACCAAAAAGGCTTATGGTGAAATGACAGCTTTAGAAAAGGTAGGTTTATTAGAAGTCTTAGAGGATATCTCAGAACCAATTGTGGATACTTTCCCTGTCTGTATGGAGAAATGTGGACAAAGCTATGGCTATATCTTGTACCATTCCCCATTGCAGAAGGAAAAGAACATAGAGCGAATCCGTTTATGGGGGGCAAACGATAGAGCAAATATCTTTGTAGATAAAAAGCCGCTTGTCACTCTGTATGACAGAGAGCTTACCGGAGAATACAATGTGATCACGCAATCTGTAAAGAAAGCAGAGGATGTGAATGGTGCAAAGTCTGCGGAAGAACCAAAGGCGGAGCCGGTTACCTTCCCAGTAGGAGCGCCACTTGACATTCTCGTTGAGAATATGGGTCGAGTAAACTTTGGCCCATTAATGGAAAGACAGCGAAAGGGAATTGAGAGTTGTGTTCAGATTAACGGACATATTCATTATAACTGGAAAATGTATCCGTTACCTTTGGATAATCTTGATAAGCTCGATTTCTCCAAGGGTTATACGGAAGGCTTACCAACCTTCTATCGCTTTGAATTACAGGTTGATGAGTGCGGTGATACGTTCTTAGAGCTTCCGGGATGGGGCAAGGGCTGCGTATTCCTAAATGGCTTTAACCTCGGAAGATACTGGGAAATCGGACCACAGAAGAGACTTTATATTCCTGCACCATTATTAAAGCAGGGCAAAAATGAGATTATCGTGTTTGAAACAGAAGGTAAATCCAGCGGAAGGATTGTATTCTGGGATGAACCGGATATTGGATAATAGAAAAAGACAACCAGATATGTGGTACGCATATCTGGTTGTCTTTGTTAAACGTTTTTAGTTTATTTTAGTTATAAAATCTTCAACACTTTCAGCTATAACAGCGAGTTTGAACCAAGATTTAAGCAACTCCATATCTTCTTCATACTCAATTCTTTGCTGTAACTCAGCCGGAATAGTTCCTTTTTCTGTGAGAAGCTCGAAAATGGAATGGATACGTTCTTCACGTTGTCCTTGCTGAAGACCTTGCTGAAGACCTTGTTGAATCCCTTGTTGGATCCCTTGTTGGATCCCTTGTTGAATCCCTTGTTGGAT
Organism: Lachnospiraceae bacterium; assembly: GCA_017440575.1. Classification (GTDB taxonomy): domain Bacteria; phylum Bacillota; class Clostridia; order Lachnospirales; family Lachnospiraceae; genus COE1. The sequence continues at coordinate 35,904 of JAFSGY010000040.1, forward strand.
CCCTTGTTGAAGACCTTGTTGAATCCCCTGCTGAAGTCCTTGTTTCATTCCCTTTTCTATTCCTATTTCAGTACCTTTTAATTCTGCATAAGCCATAAGTTCATCAAATTTCATATATTCAATTTTCACCTCCGGCGATACTTTTACCTTGCTGACATAATCATGAACCTCTTTTGTTGCATCATCAGTCACATTGCTTTCTTTACTATCCTGTATATATTGTAGCATGGCTTTTATTTCTCTGCTACCTCCTTTTGTTCCTTTTGTATTGAAATAGTAAAAGCGTAAGCCGTCATCGTAATCTAAGTCAGGAATTTCTATGCAGTGATTTTTAATAGTGTACATCATATAATCATGGCCAAAGGGATCAAAATTAGTGATAGTGATTACATATAGATTTGGAAGCTTAGAGAAGTCAGTTTCTCCGCTTTTTAGATAACGACTGTCAATTTTTGCCTGATAGAAACGATTATGCTTTGGAATATGCATATTTTTCTGTAAATGTGGTTCTAAATCATAGACATTGGCAACTGGGATATTGATATCAGAACCGGCTTCTTCAATTTCGACATCCATACGAATTCCTCGAAGTCCGGGAATAGGAGCTGGAAGTGTCCGTTGGGCAATAACTCGAATCTGTCCAATTTCTTTTTGTAACAATACAGAAAGTAATCTTCTGCAAAAGGGAACACCTACTTCCTCATCTGTTGCGATGGCATTAATAAGGAAATCATCTATTACATCTAATTCTTCAAAAGGTTTGTTTGTATAACTCATTTGTCCTCCGTTTTCGGCATAATGCAAAATAATAATGAAGTGCACTTGCCAGTATTTAGTTTATAAATTGGGAAATATTGGCGAAATGCCAAGAAAATACCTAGGATATGGTTATTATAGGCAGGGGTAACAAGAATGTCAACGGTGTAAAAGTGAGAAAATTTTAAAATGTTTTTAAACTGCTATAGATGTAATATAACATGTTTTCTTGCATACAACGATAAAAGGGAGTATTGTAAGGAATGGAGAAAAAGAAGTTTATGATGTGACTCTGTGTTTATATAAATTTGAAGAATGATAGAAAGGTATGGGAATTATCGTGGAGAATCTGATATTTTGTTTAAACGCAACAATTCCGGTTTTTCTGGTTATGGTTGGGGGATATATATTTCGAAGAGTGAATCTGGTGGATGATGGATTTGTGAAAACCTTAAATTCCTTCAATTTTAAGGTAACGCTACCGGTATTGCTGGTAACAGATATTGCAGAGGCTGATTTTTATGCAGTGTGGGATACAAAGTTTGTTCTGTTTTGCTTTGGCGTAACATTATTATGTATTTGTATTATATCTGTATTGGCGCGGTTGCTGTTAAAGGATAAATCCATTCTAGGTGAATTTATTCAGGCTTCGTATCGTGGAAGTGCAGCAGTTCTTGGAATTGCGTTTATTCAGAATATCTATGGTTCGAGTGCTATTGCTCCGTTGATGATATTGGCGACTGTGCCATTATATAATGTGGCGGCTGTTATGATTTTATCTTTTACAGTACCGGGAAGTACGGGATTTGATAAAGAAAATCTGAAAAAGTCTTTGAAGGGAATTATTACGAATCCAATTATTCTTGGTATTTTTATTGGAATGATTATCTCTGTAGCAAGAATCGAGCTTCCTTTTATTGTTACCAAGACCTTGCATAATTTTTCTGTGCTGGCAACACCACTTGCCTTAATTGGACTTGGTGCGGGATTTGAGGGAAGAAAAGCGCTGGCTAAGCTAAAACCAACTATAATATGTTCTTTGTGTAAGCTTTTTGTTATGCCTTTGATTTTCTTGCCGATTGCAGCAGCGTTAGGATTTCGGGACGAGAAGATGGTAGCGATACTGATTATGCTTGGCGCACCAACAACGGTAAGCTGTTATATTATGTCAAAAAATATGGGGCATGAGGGAGTGCTCTCATCAAGCTGTGTTGTTTCTACCACTTTTTTAAGCTCTATCTTTATTACTTTGTGGTTATTTGTGCTTCGTATGAACTATTTAATTTAAATTCAAGTTTAGTGGAGGATAAGTTTAGGCTGTGAGCACTCCTTTCAAGGCTGTATAAGGCGGATGAATATGCCTCAAATGCAAACCCGCTTGTTTGGTATTTCCTAAATGGAGCGTTCGACAGCTTCGATTAACGCCCTCTTGCGC
>JAFSGY010000041.1 GCA_017440575.1 Lachnospiraceae bacterium
AGACTTTTTATTCACATGTCTATTATTTATGGTATAATATATAAAACAGTGCAACCATTTCATATTTATTAGTTGCATTTAGTAATTCATTGAATAACTCTTATAGTATTTGCTTTTAATACTATTCTATTATGAAAGGAGCCCACTATATGGAAATCTTAGACTTAATTGACAAGGATCGACTACAGCGAATACAGGATTTGTTTTCAGATGCTACTGGTGTAGCCCTCAGTATTATCGACACCAAAGGGAAACATGTTACCAGAGTAAGTAATTTCCTTGACTTCTGTATGAAATATACCCGTGGAAGCAAGGTCGGACTAGAACGTTGTCAAAAATGTGATATGGAAGGTGTTGGCACCTATTTTTGCCATGCTGGTCTGATGGATTTTGCTGCCGATATTACTGTTAACGGTGAGAAGCTAGGCGCTATCCTTGGTGGACAGGTCCTTCCAGCTCCTCCTGATTTTGATAAATTTCGCAAGGTTGCTGTAGAAATCGGTGTTGACCCGGATGAATATATCGAAGCCTTAAAAAAGGTTCCTATCAAAACTGAAAAAGCAATTCGTGCATCTGCCGACTTGATGGCTGAAATGGTTAATATGCTCGTAAATATTGAATATACCCGCTATAAAGAAAGCAATAAATTATCTGTTGTAGACAGTGAAATGGGTGCTACGACAAAAAATGTCGAAGAAATTAAGCTCATGGTTCAGGACTTAACCAAAATCTCTTCCAAGCAGAATATTCTTGCACTGAACGCTTCTATCGAAGCAGCCCGTGCCGGTGATGCAGGACGTGGCTTCAATATTGTAGCTGGTGAAATGGGTAAGCTATCTACTACTGCTGCTGAAAAATATACGGAAATCATTGCCAAAGCCGAAGAAATCGATACCGCATTAAAGAAAATCAATAACTCATTTCAATAAGATATACTCCTTAACAAAAGCCCACATTTTCCGGGCTTTTGTTAATTAATAGATAATTTTTAAAATATTTTTACATTTTGGTGTTGCTTTCTTATTATTTATGATAAAATAGAATCATACTACTTTTTGAAAGAGGAAAAATATTATGAAAGATCCACAAACTGCTTATTTTTTTAAGAAGTTCTACGGGAATGTTATTAAGTGGTGGTTTGTTTCTTATAATACGGATGCTATTAAAATATGGCCTTCCAAGGCAGAGGAAGAAGCCGCACGCATAAAAGAGGAAGAAGAAAAAGAGCTTCTCCTTCTGGAATCTGCGCAGGAAGAAACACCAGATGAAAGCTATAATGCAACCACAGGTTCTTACTCCGGCTTATACGGTCAGGGACCAATGGACGATGTTACCCAATCCATGTTGGACGAAATTATGCATCAATCCAGCTCTCAGACCTCTATTGATTCCTTATTACAATCTTCCGCAGAGACTTCTGATGTCATCCTGCCGCCAGAACAGGAGGAAATTATCAAAGAGGCTAACATCATCTACGAACGCCTTCTTCGTGAAGCTAAGGAAGATGAAGAACGCAAGGCTGCAGAAATCGAAGCGTTAAAGCGTGCAGTCGAAGCCAACTCATAATTACATAAAAAATTAAAAGGCATTGTCTTTCATTTAACAACATGAACGACAATACCTTTTTTTATTCACATTCTATACTATTCACAACGATTACAAAGTTCTTCCCATCTCTTATCGATTTCTGCCTGAAATGCTACTAACAGCTCTTCATTGCCCTTCTTAAACAGATGCTTAAAGCGTCTCTGTGGACGAAGGAACTCCTCAATCGGAAGCTTGTTCTTCGGTGCGTAACTCAATACCCACTTACCATCAATTACTTCAAACATTGGCCAATAGCAGGTCTCTACCGCAAGCTTACAAATCGTCATAAGCTCTGACGGATCATAGCCCCAGCCTCTTGGACATGGCGACATGACATTTAAGAATGCCGATCCCGGTGTGTAGATTGCCTTTTCTGCCTTCGTATAGATATCCTTAAAATTACCAATATAAGTAGTCTGTCCTACATAAGGAACATGGTGCTCTGCAATAATAGCTGCAAGATCCTTTCTCACCTGCACCTTACCATTCGATACTTTACCAGCTGGTGTTGTCGTCGTATCCGCAAAATGTGGCGTTGCAGAGGAACGCTGCGTTCCAGTATTCATATATGCACCATTGTCATAACAAACATATACCATGTCATGACCACGTTCCATAGCCCCAGATAAGGACTGGAAACCAATATCATAGGTTCCGCCATCTCCACCAAAGGTTATGAATTTATAATTTTCCTTAATTTTACCTTTTTTCTTTAAAACATTATATGCTGTTTCTACTCCCGACAGGGTTGCTCCTGCATTCTCAAATGCATTATGAATATAGCTGTCCTCATATGCTGTATAAGGATACATAAAAGAAGAAACCTCCAGACAGCCTGTTGCATTACCAATGACTGCCTTATCCCCTTCATGCAACGCTCTTAAAACGGTTCTAACTGCAATCGTACCACCACAGCCCGCACACATTCTATGTCCCGGCGCAAGTCTGTCAGGTTTATTCATGACTTCTTTAAAATTATATGTTGTTTCCATTATCTTTCCCTCAATCCTATGTATTTGTACATATCCTTTACTACATGTGTCTGCGCCATCTCTTCAAGATTATTGTAAATTTCTTCAAAATCATCCACTGTGATATCACGTCCACCAAGACCATAGAAATAGTTCACTACCTCAGCCTGTGACTTTGCCTGGAATAAAGCTGCTCTTACTTCTGCACCAAGAGGTCCGCTTGTTGCTGAGAACATCTCAGAACGATCCATGATAGCAACTGCCTTTACCTTAGAAAGTGCTTCTGCAAGCTCTTCCTCTGGGAATGGACGGAATACACGAATCTTAATTAATCCAACCTTTTTACCGGTTTCCTGACGAATCTTCTCAATAGCAGCCTTACAGGTTCCTGCTGCCGAACCAATAATTACAATTGCATATTCTGCATCTTCCATTCTGTATTCTTCAAAAAAGCCATACTTTCTTCCAGTCATTTTCTCGAACTTCTCTGCCATTTCAAGAATTACTTTTTTTGCATTTATCATAGCCTCACGCTGTGCACGTTTTGTCTCCATATAATAATTGGAAACTGCATACGGTCCGACTGCCATAGTTTCCCTTGGATTTAATAAATAATGTTCCGGCTCATATTCACCTACAAATTCCTTTGCAAGCTCATCTTCAACTAAAAGAATATTTTCCACACCATGACTGGTAATAAAGCCATCCTGACAAATCATAACAGGTAGCTTCACATCCTTATGTTCTGCAATTGGAAATGCCTGTAAGAAATTATCATATACCTCCTGATTGGACTCTGCATAAATCTGAATCCAGCCGGTATCTCTTGCTCCCATACTATCGGAATGGTCTGCATTAATATTAATTGGTCCTGTTAATGCTCTGTTTACAAGCGCAAGCACAATCGGAAGTCTGTCGGATGCTGCTACATAAAGCTCCTCCCACATCAATGCCATACCGCAGGAAGAAGTCGCAGTCAGCGCTCTTGCTCCTGCTGCGGATGCACCAATGGTTGCACTCATCGCACTGTGCTCACTTTCTACATGAATAAATTCTGTATCAATCTCACCATTTGCAATATAAGTAGCCACATACTGTGGAATTTCTGTTGATGGTGTAATCGGGAATGCCGGCATAACATCAGGATTAATCTGTTTGATTGCGTATGCCACTGCCTCATTTCCTGATAAACGTTCTCTAATTGCCATTTACTTTCCCTCCTTCATGGTAATTGCACCAAAAGGACATACCTTTGCGCAGATTCCACAGCCCTTGCAGTGGTCATAATCAAATTCCTGTCTCTCACTGTTTACAACAGGAATCGAACAATCAGGACAAACAGGTGCACATAACAGACACTGCTTGCACTTCTCCTTATCAAAAACCGGAGTAGCAGTTCTCCACTCTCCTGTACAAAACTCTCTTGATGTGGCAGGCTCATAAATCTTATTTCCCTCAGTAATATCCTGCCAAGGGCTTCTCTCGTTAATTCTATCTTGTATCATATCTCGCTATATACCTTTCTAATAGTCATCGAGTAGGCACTTGCCTACTCGTGTGCCAAACGCAAGCAGCTCTAGCTGCTAACTTCCTCATGCATTTGTGCACATCAACACGCTTCTTCAAACGCCAATTCAAGAGCAAGCATGTTGCCATCAATTACTTCCGGTTTCTTTGCAAACTTATGCTGGAAGGATGCTCTCATTTCCTTCAAAAAGTCATTTCTCTCCATAACATTAGATACTGCCACGGCTGCTGCAAGCATCGGAGAATTTGGATAATTCTTACCTAATGCACGAAGTGAAATCTGCTTCGCATTTACCGTATAAACCTCTCCCTGATATCCATGAAGAAATTCTCTTAATTCCTCTTTGGTACGCTCAGAATTGATAATCACGGCTCCGTCAGGCTTTAATCCCTTGGTCACATCAATGCTCTCTAAAAGGCTCTCATCCACTACCACGACATAATCCGGCTCATAAATATTGGAATGAACAGTAATCGGCTGGTCACTAATACGGTTGTATGCGGTTATCGGTGCACCCATTCTCTCAGGACCATACTCAGGAAAGCCCTGTACATACTTTCCTGTTTTAAATGCTACATCTGCAAGAAGAAGTGCTGCTGTCTTTGCACCCTGACCACCACGTCCATGCCATCTGATTTCCACTGTTTTGTTCATCTTTTTCACCAAATCCTTTCCTATCAATGCAAGCTCGCAGGAAACCTGCAATGTAAAAAACCTCTGCCGTAAACGGCAGAGGCTACTAATCTCTCTTTATCCCATCTACGACATACCAACATATGCGTCCTCTTTTACGGAAGGAACCCGTCAACGTCTACTCATCCTATTTCTATGGACTTTGGCGTTGCAACTCAGGAGGGATATTCCTTATGTCCTTACTCGTACCGCTTCTCAGCTTCTCACGGCTCTCTGTGACTTTCTAGATATAAGTACTGTCTCCATCATCGTCTTTTTATTGATAATATTATTCAATTACACTTTATTATAGTAACGTATTAATGTATTGTCAAGAACTTTTCTTCGATACCTATATGAAAAAAGTCCCAATTATTTTCAGCATATTATCCAATCACCTGCACTCTGAACTCCACATCCCCCACACATAACACATCATTATGCTCTAGTTCCATAAGCTCATAGGATGGAATCCGCGTATCATTGACATAGGTTCCATTCGTGCTGTCCAAATCCTGCACAAAATAGCTCCTGTTCAGCTTCGTAATCAGACAGTGTCTGCGACTTACCTTCATCGACACTTGCAATACACCATTAGAATCCATTTCTCTGCCAATCGTAAAGTCTTTATCCTCTACTATAAAACGAAATGTTCCTTCTTTACCTGCATAAATCAATTCTAATCTGTTTGGCTTCTCCAGTAGTATTTCTTCCACACTGTCCACCAACAATCCTGACATACCATTTCCAAGATGATTTATTTCCTCAAGCACCTCTTCTGCATCCGTCTGCTTCGCCTTATAAAGAGCAATCAACTGTTTTATCCGCTGTTTCTTTTTCTCTGAAAGATATTCTGCAATTCTACAAAGACACTCCTCAAACCCATTCAACCAGTCTGTACCATCGGCATAACGAAATTCCTGCGTAATCGGCAGCACTGCAAATAAAGGCATATGTGATTCCCTATCAAAATAAATCTGCTCATATCTGCACCAGATGCATTCCTTCTTCATAAAGCCGTTTTCTTCCACCCGCTTCGTCATGAATACCACTGCATAGAGTACATCTATGATTTCATCTTCCTGAAGCTGTGGAAGAATATCAGAAAGTCTTTCAACTTCTCCTGTCTTGAAGCAAAGCTTCTCCTTGCCACTCTGCTGTGTCCTCTTATACGGAAGCATTCCTGCAAGCTTTGCCTGCTTCAAAATCAGATATCCTAATTCAAAATAAGAGTCTTTTTCCTGAAACAAAAAGGATAACTGCTTTTCATTTTCCTTTACAATCATATCTACGCCTCCTGTTTCCTTCTTTTAATCCTTAGTGACTCTGATATATTCGTAAAAATAGGCATCCATGTCTTCTTATCACGCTCCATACACTGCTGTGTGAGGATAATCTCTCTCCCCTCATAGCTTCCCAGTATAAATATGGCGAAGAACTCATATCCCATCATTTGTGAGCTATATTGCAGTTCTCCATAATCATGACCATTAATTCTTCGCCTTGTAACCTTCTGACAGTCAAATTCATTCACCTGTGTCTTGAAATGGTCGTAATACTCCTGCAAACGCTGCAACAAGCTATCCTGCGTCATCTCGTTTCCACCTGTTACATTGATTACCACACGCCTGTCATCCGACAGCCAATTATAATTAGACACAAAGGTATCTCCCATCCTGACAGCCTGTCCACTTGTATGCTTCTCCTCCGTCAGCATATGTAGATGCGATGGAATCATAATCTCCATACCTTCCTTATACAGAGGATATTTCCTGTATAACATATTTCCCATCTTTGTCCCTCTTATATATTACGAAAAAAGGCGCTGTCAGACTTTGACAGCGCCTTTATAATCTGATTTTTATGCATCTACACTGTAGTTAGGTGCTTCCTTTGTAATCTGAATATCATGTGGATGGCTTTCCTTCAATGAAGCAGCTGAAATCTTAACGAATTTACCATTCTGCTTAAGCTCTTCAATTGTCTGAGTTCCACAATAACCCATACCGGAACGAAGACCACCCATTAACTGGAATACGGTATCTTCCAAATTGCCCTTGTAAGCAACTCGTCCTTCAACACCTTCTGGAACAAGCTTCTTTGCATCAGACTGGAAGTAACGATCCTTACTACCATTCTCCATCGCTGCGATAGAGCCCATTCCACGGTATACCTTGTATTTTCTTCCCTGGAATAATTCGAATGTTCCCGGACTCTCTTCGCAACCGGCAAACATACTACCCATCATACAAACATTTCCGCCTGCTGCGATAGCCTTTGTCATATCTCCTGAGAACTTGATTCCTCCGTCAGCAATGATTGGAATACCATATTCCTTAGCTACTGCGTAGCAATCCATGATAGCTGTAATCTGTGGTACACCGATACCTGCAACAACTCGTGTTGTACAGATAGAACCAGGTCCGATACCAACCTTAACTGCATCCGCACCAGCTTCGATTAAAGCTCTGGTAGCTTCACCTGTTGCTACGTTACCAGCGATAACCTGAAGATCAGGATACTCAGCCTTAATCATTCTTAAACATCTTAATACGTTCTCAGAATGTCCATGAGCACTGTCAAGAACGATAACGTCAACCTTAGCTGCTACTAAAGCAGCTACTCTGTCAAGTACGTTTGCTGTAATACCAACACCTGCACCACATAATAATCTTCCCTGCTCGTCCTTTGCAGCGAGTGGATACTTAATTGTTTTCTCAATATCCTTAATGGTAATAAGTCCCTTTAAGTTAAAATCATCATCAACGATAGGAAGCTTTTCCTTTCTAGCTGCTGCAAGAATCTTCTTAGCTTCTTCTAAAGTAATGCCTTCCTTTGCAGTTACAAGTCCTTCTGAAGTCATGGACTCCTTAATCTTCTTAGAATAATCTGTTTCAAACTTCAGGTCACGGTTTGTGATAATACCAACTAACTTTCTTCCTTCTGTAATAGGAACACCTGAAATTCTGAACTTGCCCATTAATGCATCTGCATCTGCTAATGTATGTTCTGGAGTCAGCGAAAACGGATCTGTAATAACACCATTCTCAGAACGCTTTACCTTATCAACCTCTTCTGCCTGTGCTTCAATAGACATATTTTTGTGGATGATACCAATACCACCCTGTCTTGCCATAGCAATTGCCATTCTGTGCTCTGTAACAGTATCCATTCCTGCACTCATCATAGGAATGTTAAGCTTGATTTTCTTGGTCAACCAGGTTGTTAAATCTACCTGATTTGGAATAACCTGTGAATAGCTTGGTACTAAAAGTACATCATCAAAAGTAATTCCTTCGCCGATAATCTGACCCATTTTTCTTCCTCCTGTAATTCTTTAAAACTATTAATTTGTAATATTCAAGATTGTACAAAAACTTAATAAAAATGTCAATCCATAAATACCTTTCTCGGTGCAATTCCCTTTATGGTTTTTGCAAAATCTTCATCTAAGTTAAGAAGATACTTCTGATTGCCTTCGCTATACAATGCATAGAGCTTCTGACCAGGTAAATCCTTTCCTGCACTATAGTCCGCTGCCTTGATATCACGATTTCTGTAAGAATCTAACTGATGTGACTTCTCCGGTGCAAGAATCTCCATCTTCTCTACACTGATTGTAGCTACACGCTTTCTTCTGGTCTTTGCCATAATCTTATCAATGTTAATCTCCTTATCCAGATACAGATACTCATACTCAATATCTGTCCACTGAAAAACAAAATAACACAGCACACCTAACGCAATAACAATGATAAAAATAATCATGTTACCTGTTAATAAAGTCAATAGACCTAAAAAAATAGTCGGAATCAGGCATACTACGCGAAGAAGCTTCTCCTTAAGTCCTGATTCCTTCTTTACCATAAGTTCTTTATAACTGTCATTCATGTTCTTATCCTTCCTATTCCGACATACTTATTTATTTAAAAATATATCCTATTTCGTCGAATAAATCAACGCATTATTCGTGCTTTAGAAAAAATTAATACTCTATTTCATTGACATAAAGCGCTATCTGAATATATCATGTTAATGATTAAAAATATCAATATTAAAAATATTAATGGAATTAGTCAAATGAGAAAGGTATGGTAATTAAAATGGAAGTTTATAATAAGAATCGTGATAACAATAATTCCATTCATGACGAAATTAGGGAACAAAATGCCAAATTAAAGGATGCTCCTCTCAAGGAAAAGCTTTCCTACTTTAAAGAATACTATCTAAAAACAACCTTAGCAGTCATTGCTATTGCTATCTTTGTGGGCAGTCTTGCTTACACCATGATTACTGCTCCTGATGATACGGCATTTGCAGCATATTTCTTTAATGACACAGGTGACTCCTCAAGTACTGTATTAATTGATGAATTTGTTGCTTATACAGGTATTGATACCAAGGAACATGAGGCCTATATTGATGCCTCCATGAATTATAGTTCTGATAGTGGAAACTATACCGATTATACCGGCATTGAAAAAACAATGGCTGTTATTGCTACCAATGAACTTGATATTATTGTTGGCGATCAGGAAGCCTTTGATTACTTTACAAGGTCGGAATGTTTCCATGATGTCACTACCATTCTTCCTGAAAACCTTTTAGAAAAATTTCAAGATAAGATTTACTATTATACCTTTGAGGAAACAGGAGAAACCGTTCCTGTCGGAATCTATGTTACTGACTCACCTAAGCTAAACGAGAACTACTACTATGTCGATAAAGAGCCTATTCTTGGTTTCCTTATTAATTCTGACAGCATTGAAAATGCACTTACTTTCCTTGAATTTATCTATATGGAATAAAATAAAAAAGAGCATATGCTCTTTTTTATTTTATCCTTATCGTTTCCAGATTAACCGTTTCCATTGCTCAATCTGTTCCTCGGTCATAAAACCATTTGATGTTCCGATAAATCCAATCTTATAAGAGGCAAACAGAAGCGCTGCCTTAATTGCTTCATGCGCATCACCTGTCTTAACATAATAATGTAGGAACGCAGAGAACAAAGCATTTCCTGCCCCAATCGTGTTCACCACCTCATTTGTTTTTACCGGTTTGTATTCCAGTATACTATTATCCTCTCTCGTATATAAAATAACACCCTTACTTCCGATTCCTATAATAATAATCTCCTGATTATATTTCTCACGACATTCATTAATGCATTCATAAGGATCCTTATCCAGCTCATCATCGCTGATGTATAAAATATCTGCTGCCTTTAGAAAATCCTCCTTCTGTACCATGCGCTCTTTTCTCATACTTCGAACATTGACAGCAAGTGGTTTCTTATATTTTTTAGCAAGTTCTATTACCGGACGACAGAAATTACAGCTAGAAATCAGCACCATATCCTTGTCCTGAATCTGGCGTTCAAATAGGTCATAATCATATGGCACAGTTCGAATATCCTTTACATCCTCGAAAATCTGCTTTTTCCCGTTGTTGTATAAAATAACAGAAGATGGCATAGAATCTAAACGTGGCAATACATATTCGAAGCTTATTTCAACATCATTTAGCATAAACTTCTTATACATCTCACTATTCTTTAAATCCTTTCCAATCATACTCATGAAATCTACTTCATTGCCAAGCCATTTAAGCGCCATTGACTCATTATATCCACAACCACCAATATTGGTGTCTATCATATCCGGTATACTCTGAAACTGCAAATATGGAACCGGAAGGGAATCAACCTTCACAATTGTTTCAAACTGGACAAATCCCGCTACCATAAAACGACTCATTTATCCATCTCCTTTCTCTATCAACACACAATATATATCAAAAATGCATAATTTTACTTTCTCATATACAGTATACCTTATTTTGTCAGTCATTTCAACTTTTTATAAGAAAGCTAGTATTACTTGTTACCATTCACAAAGTATGATAGACTAAACATAACTTTTAAAGTCAGGTCTAATGCTATTTAGACCGTAAGAACATATTCAATTTAGGAGACTACTCATGAAAGAACAATTATATACTATTCCTTTAAACGATGCATTTGCTGCCAATGATGAATGTCCTTTCTGTTTTATTGAACGAAAACTGGAACAAGATGTTCTTGATTTTACTCTTGGTTCCAGCTCCTCCTATATGGAAAGCGATATTCGCGAACAGACTGATAAGGCTGGCTTTTGCCGCAATCATTTCAAGAAAATGTTCCAGTATGGCAATACACTTGGTAATGCATGGATTCTCAAAACCCACTATATGCGCATGAATCAAGAGCTTTCTGACGAGATTAAAAAATTCAAGCCTGCAAAGATTTCCTTTTTAGACCGTCTGAAAAAATCAAAGGATGTTAATAACACCATGACTGCATGGACTTACACTAAGCAGGACTCCTGCTATATCTGCAATCATTACCGAGAGACCTATGAACGTTATCTCGATACCTTCTTTTTCATGTATAAAAAAGATGCAGATTTTCGCAAACGCTTTGAAGAAAGCAAGGGCTTTTGTATTATACACTTTGGCGACTTATGTCAGGCAGCTGTAGAAAAACTTCCTGAAAAGCAACAACAGGAATTCTTCCCTATCCTCTTTCGTCTTATGGAGGAGAACATGAAGCGCCTTTCAGAAGATGTTGACTGGATGGTTGAAAAGTTTGATTATCGTAATCACGATGCTGACTGGAAGAATTCGAAGGATGCCATTCAAAGAGGCATGCAGAAGCTAAAAGGAGGCTACCCTGCTGACCCTGCTTACCAGCAAAGAAAAAAGTTTTTGATATCAAAAAAGGATTGAGACTTTGAAACATCTCAATCCTTTTATTTATTCTCTTCAAGAAGCTACCGTATCAACCGAAAGCTCTCCTTCTTTTCTTGCCGAATTCTCTGCTACCGCCATATCACGAAGCAGCTCTAAATAATTCTTAATCTCCTTATATACTGCTTCCGGCTCTGCTAACAACGCCTTATCCTTTACAATGCCTTCAATGGTATAATGAGCTATCTTTTTGAACTTCTCACGCTTTGCCTTATCTACAATGCCCGGAATCTCACCATTTTTGATAAGTCCCGTCATTTTCTCCTGATAGATTCTACGATCCTCTGCCGTCTGTTCCAAAATATCAGCATCCGTTTCTTCAAATGCTTTTTCTAAAAACATCGTCATGTATGGATAACTCTTGCTTGTTCTCATCTTTGCATATTCAATCTGCTTAACTATCTCAAAATAGTTCTTCTCATTCTCATCAACCGCGGAAGCCAGCTCCAGAATCATATACTTTACACTATAACCATATACAAAGGTATATAATCCCAGCTTCGATCCAAAATAATGAAACCATAATCCTTTGCTTACATCCACTGCCTTTACCATGTCGTCTGTACTGGCATGCTTGAATCCATTTTTCGCAAATACTTCCAACGCACCATTAATCATGCGATCCTGCTTCACTCTGGATAAATCAAAGAACTTCTCGTTCATGTATATTCCCCTCCTTGGCAATTGACTTAATCAGTCGAACTTATATTAACATAATATTCAAAAGGTTTCAATAAATTTTATACATATTCTCTTTTCATTTCCGTAAAATAGTATTAAAATGTATCTTATCACATAAAATGTTTCGTTACGAAAGGAGTACTATTATGGCCAAGAAATTCGGCAAGCTTGTATTATTCAGTGCACTCGCCGGTGCAGCCGCAGCCGGTACCTATTATTATCTTCAGAAAAAACAGGAAAATCCATTCAAGGTGATGGACGACATAGATGATTTTGACGATTTCGACGATGACTTTGATGATGATTTCGACGATACTACAGAAATCCCTCATAGCAAGAATCGTTCCTATGTTTCCCTTGACCTTGACAGCGCAAAAGAAATCATTGGCGAAAAGGTTATCGAAACCATCGATAAGACCAAGGAAAAGATTGTTCAATTCAATGTAGCTGAGAAGTTAGATAAAGCCAAGGAATTTGTAGAGGGAATGACATCTGTTTCAGATTCTGCATCTACTGTGGATACCCCTGAAGCTTCTGATGTTATCATCACTCCGGTAGCTCCTACAGAGGTAGTTCCTCCTACAGGCACTGTATCATCCACTTATCTGGATGAAGAAGATGCTGATGAAACCGAAGAATTCTTTGATGATGACGAAGAAGTATAATTTTCTAATCTAAGCATGACAAAAGCCACGCAAATGAGTTTACCTCTTATGCGTGGCTTTTACTGTTTCTATCACACCTAACCAAACAAAAACTTCTCTAATTCACTTACCTTGGTAAAATAATAATCACTATTTTCCTGCATAAAGCTTCTTATTTCTGGAATATCATTTGCCCATCCTGCTCCCACAAATGGAACACCAAAGCTTCTTGCCATATCATATCCCGGTTTCAAATCATCTACCATAACCATTTCCTCTGGTTTTAATGCATACCTCTCTACCATTCGTTCTAAAGCATAAGTATATGGCTTTCTTTGTTCCGGTGGACATTCCCAGCCAAATATCATATCCGGCATTGAAAGCTGATTCGCTTCATAATCACGACGGATATTAAAGTCATAGGAATGAGATACCACACATATTTTTCCACCTTCCTTGCGGAACCTCTCGATGATCTCCTTCATACCCGGATATGCCTTGGCTACATGCTTGGATACATAATCCTTCCATATTTCAACCTCTACCTCAAGGTCTGCATCCGTCATACCAAATCTTTGCTTGCACATCTCTATAAATCCCGGATCAAAATTATCTCTAAAATAATCCTCTAATGTCATGGTCTCTCCAGGACGCATGATTTTTAATGCCTCTAAAAATGCCGGATAATGTATGCTTGCCGTACTGTCTACTACCGTATCGTCATGGTCTAATATTAAGCATTTATATTTCATGTCTTTTCCTCTCGTAATTATTCAGTACCTTTATAATTACATCCTTTCTTATAAAAGAAGAATCGCATGTGCGATTCTTCTCCAAATACAATATCTTATTTCGGTAATACAAAGGAGCTCTTCAAGGAAACAATTCTATTGAATACCGGTGCTTCCGGTGTAGAATCCTTATAATCCACATTGAAGAAGCCCTGTCTTACGAACTGGAAACTCTCAAATGCCTTTGCATCCTTTAATGCAGGCTCTAAGTAACATTCCTTTAAAACAGTCAGGGAGTTTGGATTCAAGTTCAAGGAACCGTCCTCATTATATACACCCTTCTCTTCATCTACGATATTCTCATACAGACGAACCTCTGCCTTTACCGCATATGGAGCCGGAACCCAATGAATAGTTCCCTTTACTTTTCTTCCGGTAAAGCCGCTTCCCTGCTTAGTCTCTGGGTCATAGGTACAATGAACGGTAGTAATATTGCCGTTTTCGTCCTTCTCAAAGCCTGTACAGGTTACAAAGTACGCACTCATCAAACGAACCTCATTGCCAGGGAACAGTCTGAAATACTTCTTTGGTGGTTCTTCCATAAAGTCATCTCTGTCAATGTATAACTCACGGCAGAATGGAACCTGTCTGCTTCCAAGTGCCTCATTTTCAAGGTTATTTGGAATATCAAGATACTCTACTTCGCCTTCCGGATAATTATCAATGACAAGCTTAATTGGATCGAGTGCTGCCATCATACGAGGCTTCTTGAGCTTTAAGTCCTCGCGAATACAATACTCAAGCATTGCATAATCTACGGAAGAATTTGCCTTGCTGACACCACAAAGCTCTACAAACTTCTTAATAGATTCTGGTGTAAAGCCTCTTCTTCTAAGAGCCGCAATGGAAACAAGTCTTGGGTCATCCCATCCGTCTACAATGCCTTCCTCTACTAACTTCTTAATATATCTCTTGCCGGTAATAACATTAGTCAGATAGAGCTTTGCAAACTCAATCTGCTTTGGTGGCTGTGGATATTCCAGTTCTCTTACAACCCAATCATAAAGAGGTCTGTGATCCTCAAATTCCAACGTACAGATAGAATGTGTAATTCCTTCGATTGCATCCTCGATTGGATGAGCAAAGTCATACATTGGATAGATGCACCATGTATCACCAGTTCTGTGATGTGCCATACGAGCCACACGATAGATA
>JAFSGY010000042.1 GCA_017440575.1 Lachnospiraceae bacterium
ATCAGCACTTTGGCCATTTTCAACCTTAGGATGGCCGGAAAAAACAGAAGACTTAGACTATTTCTATCCAACAGATGTACTTGTTACAGGATATGATATTATTTTCTTCTGGGTTATCCGTATGATTTTCTCAGGCTTTGAACAGATGGGTGAGAGACCATTCAAGACCGTATTATTCCATGGTCTTGTTCGTGATTCACAGGGACGTAAGATGTCTAAATCTCTTGGTAACGGTATTGACCCATTAGAGGTTATTGAGCAGTATGGTGCAGATGCATTAAGAATGACATTGATTACTGGTAATGCACCTGGTAACGATATGCGTTTCTATTATGAAAGAGTTGAGGCAAACAGAAACTTTGCAAATAAGATCTGGAATGCGTCACGTTTCATTATGATGAATATGGAAGGCAAGGAGGTAACCGATGCAAGTGCTTCCTTAGAGCCAGTTGACAGATGGATTATCTCTAAGCTGAATACATTAGTAAAAGATGTAACAGAAAATATGGAGAATTTCGACCTTGGTATTGCTGTTCAGAAGATTTATGACTTTATCTGGGATGAGTTCTGTGACTGGTACATTGAGATGGTTAAGCCAAGATTATACAATTCTGACAATGCAGCTTCTCAGAATGCAGCATTATGGACTCTGAAAACAGTATTAATTGACGCATTGAAGCTGTTACATCCATATATGCCATTTATCACAGAAGAAATCTTCTGTACCTTACAGTCAGAAGAGGAGTCTATCATGATTTCTAAGTGGCCTGAGTATACAGAAGCTAGAGCTTTTGCAAAGGAAGAAAGAGATATTGAAATCTTAAAGGAAGCTGTTCGTGGTATCAGAAATGTAAGAACAGAGATGAACGTTGCACCTTCTAAGAAGGCACAGGTTTACGTTGTTTCTGAGAATGCAGATATCTGCAATACCTTTGAAGAAGGTAAGCTGTTCTTTGCTTCTCTTGCATATGCTTCAGATGTTACGATTCAGAGTGATAAGAGTGGCATTGCTGATGATGCAGTATCCGTAGTGATTGCGAATGCAAATCTTTACATTCCATTTGCTGAGCTAGTTGATATTAAGCAGGAAATCGAGCGTTTGGAAAAAGAATCTAAGAGACTGGATGGAGAGCTTGCCCGTGTAAACGGTATGCTTTCTAATGAGAAGTTCATCTCTAAGGCACCGGAAGCAAAGATTGCAGAAGAAAGAGAAAAATTAACAAAATATACTCAAATGAAGCAACAAATTGTAGAACGACTTGCACAATTGAGGTAAACAGTGTTACAATTGATATAAGAGAGGCTATTTCGCCTTCCCGGAGGTGACTATTCATGGTTAATGTCAAATCTTATGTCAGATTAACAGATGATAAAACAGAAGCATGGCTTTACTTGTGTGCGCCAGAAGACGGACGAGATTATGAGAAATCAGAAATCATCCATTATCTTAATGTGAATAAAGTAGTAGCAGGTATCAACGAATCGCATATTGCGGCAATGTGCAAAAAGAAGATATATGAGCGGGAAGTTAAGGTTGCCAGTAGCGTGAAGGGAGAAGAAGGAAGTGCCGGAAGGTATGAATTCTTCTTTGATACCGAAAAAAAGAAACCAACGATCCGAAAGGATGGTTCGGTTGATTACCGAAGCATGAGCCTGATTCAGAATGTTGAAGAGGGTGAACTTTTGGCGGTCTATCATCCTGCTGTGCAAGGCACACCAGGTAAGGATGTGACTGGAGCAACGGAAAAAGCGTTGGTTTATAAAGAGCTTCGTCCGCTGTCAGGTAAGGGCATCAGCAATGCGGAAGATCCAAATAAATATTATGCAACAAAGTCAGGTAAGATTGAATACGATGGTGATAATAAGCTTTCTATTGTAGAGGTTTATGAGGTTCAAGGAAACTGTGACTTTGCAAATAATCCGATTATTGAGTTCAACGGTGACGTGGTTATCAATGGAAACGTAGAAGCCGGAGTTATCATTAATGCAGGAAAGAGTCTTACGGTTGAGGGTGTTGTAGAATCGGCATCGATTACCGCAGGCGGTGATGTCTGTCTGAAAAGAGGAATGCAAGGTTCCGGTAAAGGAACGATTATCTCGGGTGGAGATATTTTTACGGAGTTCTTGGAATATGCCAATGTTACCGCAGAAGGAAATATACAGTCCAATGTTATCCTGAGTTCCCAGGTCAATGCAAAGGGAGCAATAACGCTGACTGGCAAGAAGGGGTTGATTGCAGGCGGGAATGTGCATGGAATGATGGGAATTACCTGTATCTGTGCAGGAAACATGTCAGAAATCAAGACCGGTCTTCATGCAGGTGTGCTTCCTGATATGATGGAAAAGAGAATCGCCGTAAACGAGGAATACAGCATCGTAAACAAGGAGCTGGAGGATATCGTAGAAGGTATGGCGAAAATCTTAAGGGTACGTCAGAAAACAGGAGAGCTTAGTGAACAGCTTCAGGAGCACCTGATGCATCTAAAGAAGCGTAAGGACGAAGTTTACCGTAAGTGCATGGAGGTTAAGAAGCAGGCAGACGCAACAGAAGCAATGGTTATGGCTGCACGAGAGGCTAAAATCAGGGTGGATGGAAATATCTATCATGGTGTTATCATTGGTATTGATAATCATCAGCTTGTGATTAACCGAGATACCAGTTTTATGGAATATAAAGCACAAAGTGGTATGATTGTTGGAACAGTTGTAGTATACTAATAGTTTGATGAGAGACATCAGACTGAGAATAATGGGTTCATGATTGTCTTAGGATGGTCATGAACCTTTTTTATACCATTATTTGAATCAGGAGGCAGACATGCACAAAAGTGAAATTCGAACCTATAAACAGGCAGAAGAGTATATCTTGGAGGTGCCCAAGTTCACAACCAAGAATCCGTTGGAAGAAACGAGAGGCTTTTATCAATTTTTGCAGAAACGTGATTATAAGGAAGAGAGCCTGGGAAAAATCATTCATATTGCAGGAACTAATGGAAAGGGTTCGGTTTGTTCCTTTGTGAATTCGGTATGTTTGGAAAGTGGGTATCATGTAGGGATGTTTACGTCGCCTCATCTGATTACCATGCGTGAGCGATTTATGATTGATGGTGAGATGGTTAGTGAAGAGGCTTTTTTGGATGCTTTTTTTTGGCTAGAGGAAGCAATTGATGCTTATCATGAGATAAGTCCGGATTACCAACCTACCTTCTTTGAAAGGCTGTTCTTTATGAGCTTGTGCCTATTTCAAAAGGCAGGAGTGGATATTTCCATTATGGAAACGGGACTTGGTGGAAGACTGGATACGACTAATGTTATGGAAAAACCATCTGTATGCGTGATTACAGAGATTGGATTGGACCATATGGCGTATCTGGGAGAAACGATAGAACAGATTGCAGGGGAGAAGGCAGGCATTATCAAACCGGGAATTCCTGTGGTATATGCAGATAAAAGAGGTGAGAGCTCTGTCGTAATAGAGAGAATTGCTAAGGAGAAAGAGGCATGTTGCTATAAAGTGTCGAAAAATGCATATAAAATTAATAAAATTCAAAAAAAATGCATTGATTTTTCAGTGTGCAGTCGGTATTATGATTATGTTAGACTTGTAGTGGAGACGGCGGCTGTATATCAGGTTGAAAATGCTACAATCGCTATGAGTGCATTAGAGGTCTTAAAAGAAAAGGAGCAGTTGACTCAGATTACGCAGGAAACCATGCAAAGTGGAATACGTAAGATGCGATGGCCGGGGAGGATGGAAGAGGTACTTCCGCAGGTATTTATTGATGGTGCGCATAATGAGGATGGTGTAGAGGCTTTTCTTGCGTCCGTGAAGGCGGGCTGGCAGCAGGAAGACGGAAAGCGGTGTTTTCTTATCTTCTCTGCAGTTAATGATAAGAAATATGATAAAATGATAGAAATGCTTGCGGAACTTTCCTGTGTAACGGATTTTTGCATTACAAGGATTCCGGGGCAGAGGGGCGTCAGAATTGACGAACTGGAGAAACAATTTAGGATTTATACCAATCGAGATATACATGTCTTTGAAGAAATAAGTGATGCATTTGAATTTTGTATGCATCAAAAGGGGGAAGGGGATGTGGTATATATCGTTGGTTCATTATATTTGGCAGGTCTTGTAGAAGATCTGGTAAAGGGTAGTCTGTAAACAAACAGATGCCTTGGGTTGTGAGAAAGGTTTGGTATTACGATGATAGAGTTTGAAGAAGAGTTAAAGAAGTTTCACCCTAGTCTTGAGGTCGAGGATGCTGAGGAAGCAATCTATAATCAGGATCTGACAGACCTGGCAGATGTACTGGTAAAAATGGTAAAGGATGCAAAAGAAGAATAGGGGAACTGTGAAAGATGATATGTTATAACTGTGGTTGTCGCTTGTCGGAAAAGAATTTTTGTACCGGTTGCGGGGCTGATGTAACATTATATAAAAGAATTATATATGCCTCAAACCGTTTTTATAATGAAGCACTGGATAAGGCGCAGGTTAGAGATTTGTCGGGTGCCATTCATTGCTTACGTGAATGTTTGAAGCTGAATAAGAACCATATCGATGCAAGGAACCTTTTGGGACTTGTTTATTTTGAGCGCGGTGAAGTAGTTGCGGCATTAAGCGAATGGGTTATTAGCAAAAATATTAAGAGTGAAAAAAACATTGCGGATGATTATATCAATATGATTCAGAATAATCCGGGAAGATTGGAAACCTTTAACCAGACGGTGAAAAAGTATAATCAGGCATTGGCTTATTGTCAGCAGGATAGCCTTGACTTAGCGGTAATCCAGCTCAAAAAGGTATTATCCATGAATCCGCGTTTTTTGCAGGCACATCAGCTTCTTGCGCTGCTCTATATTAATAATCAGGAGTGGGACAAGGCAAAGAAGGAGCTTGATAAGTGTCTTAAGATAGATACCAATAATACGATTACACTTCGCTATATGAAGGAAGTACAGGCGATGATGCCTGCCGAGGAGGAGCGTAGCAAGAAGAAAAAAGAAGCTATTGTATATCAAAGTGGTAACGATACGGTTATTCAGCCGGTTGGCAAGAAGGACAGTTCAGGTCTTCGAACTTTATTGAATCTGTTGCTAGGTGTAGTAATTGGTGTTGGAGTGGCATGGTTTTTAGTGCTTCCGGCAAGAGTACAGAATGAACAGACGAAGGCACAGACTGAGAAAAATGCAATCAGTGAGCAGTTGGATGCGAAGGCAGTTGAGGTGGCTGAGCTGACGAAGCAGGTAGAGAGTCTGATGCAGGAAAAAGACAGCTTAAATGTAAGTCTTAACGAGGCTCAGGGAGTTAATGCAGCTGTAATTGCTAGCAATGACCTGATTGAAGCAGCTGTGATGTATCTGAATAAAACAGGTGATGAGTTGGAGATAGCAGGTATCATGGAAGAAATTACAGACGAATATCTGGAAAAGGAAGCGTCTGAGGAATTCATAGCATTGTATCAGGCATTGTTGGGAGAGATTGGTTCAACAGTTGCGGAGACATATTATAATACAGGATATGAAGCGTTCCGTACTGAGGAATATGAGACAGCCATAGAGAATCTGACCAAGGCATTTAAATATGAGCCGGAAAATGGCGAGGCGTTATTTAATCTTGGAAATGCTTATCGCAAGAGTGGAGATGAAGCATCGGCAGTCAGTGTTTATAAACAGGTAATGGAGCTATTCCCGGATACAGAAAAGGCAAGAAAGTCTGAGAAATATATCGAAGATATACAGGGTTCATAATAATTTATACAGGATTACAAAAGAGAACATGATAAGGACATGTTCTCTTTTTTTGTGCACAGGTGCATATTGTAATTAACAGCTTTGCTGCATGCATCCGGCACAGCAAGCAGACGTTGTCTGCCTGATTACAATATTTTTTAGGAGGAGCGAAGATGGAAGAACAATGGAGAATGCAGACAGAGGAGAATCCGAATTTTGCGGTCATTGACAATTACCTGTGTATCAGGATGCCAAAGGAGGTAGATCATCATGGAGCCGCAGCCATACGTGAGAATGCGGACAGGCTGTTATTGAATGAGCAGGTGAGAAATATTGTATTTGATTTTGAAAATACAAGCTTCATGGATAGTTCAGGAATTGGTATCATTATAGGACGTTATCGTAAGATTTCCAGTCTTGGTGGAAGAGTATATGCAATTCATGCAGATGAGAGGATTCAGAGAATATTAAAAGCATCAGGAATGTCATCCATTATCGAGGTGTTGTTATGATGAGAAGAGAGGCTAAGGGAATGAAGGAAGAAATGAAATTGGAATTTGATGCAATATCAGAGAATGAAGGACTTGCAAGAGTAGTTATAGCAGCATTTCTGACAAGACTAGATCCAACGCTGGAGCAACTACAAGACGTTAAAACTGCTGTATCAGAGGCTGTAACCAATGCCGTAATTCATGGGTATGAGGAAAAAGGCGGAAAGATAAGGATGTCGGCAGTATTGGAAAAAGGTGAACTCAAGCTTACGATTGAGGATGAGGGTGTTGGGATAGAAGATATTTCTAAGGCTATGCAGCCACTTTTTACTACAAAGCCGGAGGGAGAGCGTTCCGGTATGGGCTTTTCCTTTATGGAAGCCTTTATGGATAGGGTCGAGGTAGAGAGCAGTCCGGGAAATGGGACAACGGTACATATGTGCAAATCCTTTCAGGAAAATATTCTTTCACAGAGTAAGCTGTTAAGCGGGCAGGTATAGCCGATGGAGGAAAGAGAGCTTTTTCTAAGGGTACAGGAGGGAGATAAAGAAGCGAGAGAGCTCTTGTTTCATAAAAATACAGGATTAATCAGGCATATTACAAAGCGATACATAGGAAGAGGCTGTGAGGCAGAGGATTTATTTCAGTTAGGGGCGATAGGGCTTTTAAAGGCTATTGAAAAATTTGATCCGGATTATGGTGTTTGTTTTTCGACCTATGCAGTTCCTATGATTGCAGGAGAAATCAGACGTTTTTTACGTGATGATGGGATGGTTAAGGTAAGTCGTGGAATTAAGGAGAATCTATGGAAGATTCGTAGAGTCAGTGAGGAGCTTGGACAGCGGTTAGGGCGTGATGTAACCTTGCAGGAGATAGCAGCGGAGACAGGAATCGATATAGAGGATATTGTGATTGCTATGGATGCAGGCAAGGAAGTGGAATCCATTTATAAAACAGTTTATCAGTCTGATGGGAATGAAATCTATCTGTTAGACCAGCTGGGAAGCGAGGAGGCAGGAGGAATTTCAGGAAGAGAGAATGAAGGAGAACGAGTATTGAACAGGATGCTGTTGGATTCTCTGCTAGAGACCTTGGACTGTAAGGAAAAGCTGTTAATACGGCTTAGATTCTATGAAAATCAGACTCAGATGCAGACTGCGGACAAGCTAGGAATGACACAAGTACAGGTGAGCAGACTGGAGAAGAAGCTATTATTACGAATGCGGCAGCAGGTAATTTGTGGATAATAATACTTTTTTCCTAATAATGCTATAAAGTTTTCATACGAAACAGTCGATAAATAAAATGATATATAATGTTATAAGCATATGGAATGGAATCCATATGTAGAAGTAAAGTAACTATGAGGATGCGAATGGTTACAAGATAGGAAAGGCTGGTATTGGTATGAATGGAATCAATTATAGCAGTTTATTAAGTAACACAAATCTCTTCTCAAATCAGACAAAGTCTGTGCAGGAGGATGTAAAATATAAGGCAGGCTCTTTGGTTGAGAAGGAGAGTAGTGCAGTAGAAAATGCAGATCATGATACGGTAGAAATTAACGGTCAGTCAAGAGTACCAAAGGCTGGTTATGACAGACCAAAGCGTGTGCAGCAAAAGCCGGAGGAACGATATAAAGCGCTGGATGCTAATGGTATTCAGGAGGGAATCAAGCTTAGTGATGCGGCAATAGATTTACTAAAGGAATTAAGAGAAAAATATGGTAACATGGAAATCTCGGTTGCAAAGTGGTCTACGGATGAGGAGCAGGACTATTATGCAAGAGGTTGCAAGAAGGATTACAGTGTATTAATGGATCCTGAATTATTAGAGAAAATGGCAGCAGATGAGTCTGTGAGAGCAGAATATGAATCTGTTTTAGATCAGGCAGGTGATAAATCAGCTGCATTAGAAGAAGCCTTAGGCGAGGATGCAGACAAGATTAAGAGCTTCAGCATCAGTATAGATGCAAATGGTAAGGTTTCTTATGCAGTACAGTTAATCAAAGACTTCGAAGAGAGAAATGCTAAGAGAGCAGAGGCTTCGGAGAAGTCAGCAGAAGAGATTCGCGAAGAGAAGTTAGAGGAGAGAAGAGCAAAGCGGCGAGAGGAAGAAAAGGAACGACTGGAAAGAATCACGGCCGATTCCATGGATGAATTGATTGAAAAGATTAAGAATAAGCTCTATCCAGTGGAAGAGGAAGTAGAAGTAGAAGTAGAAGAGACACCGGTAGAGGACATCGTAGAAGAATAACCGGTTAGATATCGAAAAAAGAGGTGAAGTCTTGGGAGGACTTCACCTCTTTTTGGTATAGAATTACAGTATGGTCTCAATATCTTTGATGTAGGTTTCCTGATTTTTCGCATCAAACAGATAAACAGGAAGATCCGTCGCACGGTCAGGAGTCAGTGTAAGTAAATCTTCAGGAACCTGTAATTGGTAGCCTGTTCCAGACTTGATGCGTGTTACATAGTCCTGAATGGAAGCAAGTGGCTCATCAAAGACGAGTCCATAAATGTTACCAATCACCGTTTCGCCAGTTCGATGAATATCGGAGCCTGCGGTCATAGGAATGTTGTGAGCCTTGGCATAGCGGTATGCAAGACGATCCTGATAAGCAGGATTACCAGCATTAGCAACCTCCCATGCATCACATTGAAAAGGGTGCAGTTCGATTTTGTCGAGATAGTCACGTTCACGGAAAGGATGTGCCTGAACAACAAGCCCGCCTGCTTTTTTGATCTCATGATAGTGTGTGATATGATCCCATTCTAAAATCTCAGGGTGGGCGAGTAGCCATTCCTTATCAAGTCCATAAACAAGGTATTCATCAGGACCAAAGCGGCATTCCCATGCAAAGAATACTTGAAGTTCTTGCTTGTCTCCTTCTGCTTTCGCATCTTCATAGCCTTGACAGAACAGGTTTACACGTTCTTCCCAAGGAAGATTACTTGGAATACAGGTATTACCGTTGAAGAAATGGTCTGTTACGATGATACCGGTGTACCCTTTTTCCTTATAAAAGGATATATAATCAGCGCCTCTGCTGCGTCCACAGGCACTTGCCTGAACGGTGTGCAGATGTGTTTCGTATAGATAAGACATAGGTCGTTTCTCCTTTCAGATAGTGTTACGGCATACGAAGTAAAGGGTATGCCCGTTGAACAAGTATTATCGTAGCACAAATTTAAACGAGGGTAAATAGTGTTGCTTGCAATGAACAGGGGAGTTGTATAAGATAGTAATATTAGAATATCTAGGAGAAGAGAGAAATATGTGTAATCAAGATAAAACACCGTTATTGGATGCCATTACGGAATTTATAGATACAAAGCCGGCATACTTTCGGATTCCGGGACACCGATTGGAGCGGGGAATCAGTAAGAAATGGACGGATAAGGTAGGGAAAGAAATTTTTGCTTATGATGTAACCGAAACACCATTTACCGATGATTTGCATAGTCCTGAGGGAGCAATTGAGGAAGCACAGGAGCTGTTACAGGAGCTTTATGGGGCAGAAAGAAGCTTTTTTCTAGTAAATGGAACGACCTGTGGAAATGAGGCGATGCTGTTAAGTGTTGCCTTGGAAGGACAAGAGGTTATGGTGGCAAGAAATGCGCACAAATCTGCCATGATGGGACTCATTATTTCAGGAGCAAAGCCAGTTTATATTATGCCTGAGATTTTGAGCGAATGGGGACTTCAGGGGGGGATTACGCCAGAGCAGGTAAGGCGTACCTTTGAAGCGCATCCTGCGTGTAGGGCGCTTTTTCTTGTAAGTCCGAGTTATTATGGGATTGTGTCGGATTTGAAGGCAATTGCTGATATCTGCCATGAATATGGGGCAATGCTATTGATCGATGAAGCACATGGAGGACATTTGTACTTTCATGAAGATCTTCCGAAGGGAGCATTAGAGCAGGGCGCAGATATGTGTGTACAGAGTATGCATAAGGTGACAGGAGCACTTACGCAGTCATCGGTGCTGCATATGAAGTCACAGCTTGTGGATGTAGAACGATTGGCGGCCAATCTCCATATTGTACAGAGTACAAGCCCAAATTACTTGCTCATGACGTCACTTGACTGTGCAAGATATGAGCTTGCCCTACATGGTACAGAGATGATGGAGCAGGCGTTGAGATTAGCAGAGGATGCGAGAAAAAGAATTCAAGCAATTGACGGCTTTCGCTGTATGGGGCAGGAGGTAGTCGGACAGGCAGGCATTGCGGGCGTAGATGGAACGAGACTGATTATCAGTGCAAAGGAGTTTGGACTGACGGGCTTTGCGCTGGAAGAAATCTTATTTGAACGGTATGCAGTGAATATGGAGCTTGCCGATTATGAAAATGTACTTGCCATTGTGACATATGCCAATACGCAGGAAGAGCTGGAACGATTGGTTAAGGCATGTGAAGAGATTGCTCAGGAATATAGTAGGATGCAGGAAACTGCATGCGAACAACCTCAGCTTCCACAGCTGCCGGAGCAGATGCTTACACCAAGACAGGCGTATTTTGCTGAGGCAGAAGAGATTGCATGGCAGCAGGCAGTGGGAAGGATATCAGCAGAAATGATAGCACCATATCCGCCGGGGATTCCGATTATCTACCCTGGCGAATGCATCACGCAGGCAGTATGGGACTATTTAGAGAAGTTCCGTAGAGAGAAACGACATATTCATGGAAGTCGTGACGGTAGATTGGAGGTCATTAAGGTAATAAAAGAAGAGAGTGAGTAGTATAGAGTTTGCCTGTTACTGGAACGGAATGAACAGTAACAGGCATTTTTGCATAAAAAGGTCAGATTAGGGGAATAGTTACCAATACTAGGAAAAAGCAGTTAATAGAAAGGGCATGGTTAGAAGAATGGCAAATGTTGTAATCTATGTCATGGCAAAGCAAAATGTAGAGGCAAAGAAAGACGAAATTCTATTGGGAGATGCGGCAAGTGTTTATTGTGAGGACAGCGCAGTCAGAGCAAAAGCAAATGCTCTATGTATTTATAAATTTCGAGGGGGACAGGAAGCCAGAGCAGTGATCAGCATGATGAAAATTATAGAAATGCTGACGGTACTGGTGCCTGGGGCAACGGTGGAGAGCATTGGTGAAAAAGCGATTGTACTGGAAAAAATCCCGGAAAAGAAATATAACAGTCGACTCATACCATGGAAGATAGCACTGGTGGCAGCAGTCAGTTTTTTCGGAACGGCGTTTACCATTATGGCATTTCATAATGATGTTGGAGTAAGTGATGTGTTTATGAGAATATATGAGATGGTAACAGGGCAGAAATCATCGGGGTGTACGGCACTGGAAATCTTTTATTCTATTGGGCTTTGTCTTGGAATCATTATTTTCTACAATCATATCGGTGGTAGAAGGATTACAAAAGACCCTACGCCTCTTGAGGTGGAAATGAAGATTTATGAACAGAATGTTAATATGACACTTGTGGAAACAGCAGAAAGAGAGGGCAAAGAAATTGATGTGGATTAGTAATGTGATGTTGGCTTTCTTAGGAACTTGCTTTGGACTGATGGTGGCTGGTGGAGTATTTACAGTTCTCTTTGTAGTAGGTATGATTCCTCGATTTGCCGGGAAAACGGATACTGCAAGATATGAGGTACTATATGAGGAGTTTATTATAGGGGGCTCGGTTGCAGGCTGTATTTTGAGCGTTTTTGAGTTCCCATATAGGTTTGGTGAATGGATGCAGAAGCTTCCAACATCGGTGTATGATGTGGTTGTTTTGATAGTGTTGATAGCAATTGGTATCTTTTCAGGAATCTTTGTGGGATGCCTAGCACTTGCCTTGGCTGAAATGATTGATTCGATTCCTATCTTTGCAAGAAGAATGGGCTTTCGACATGGCGTAGGCGTGGCAGTTATCTCGACAGCGCTAGGAAAACTGTGTGGCTCGATGCTTTATTTTTGTATGCATTTTTATGAATAGATGCAGCTGACTTGATGATTTAGGTTGCGAGATGTTATGATAATAGAGTAGCTATGGAGTGGTTTTCAATAGTCTGTTAGACAAAGAAGAAAAAGGATTGTGACAAGAGATATGGCAAAGGAAATTAGTATTAGCGAGCTTGCTGAGAGGCTGAATATATCTGTGACTACGGTTTCGAGGGCTCTGTCCGGTAAGGGCAGAGTCGGAGAGGAAACGCGTAAGAGAGTATTGGATTATATTGAGGAACATGATTACATACCGAATATTCATCGACCGAAAGAGATAGAGAAGCCTACGAGAACGATATGTGTAACGCTTCCGGGCGAAGAGGACTTTGCAGAAATGCCTTACTTTCAAAAAATCATGTTAAGTATCTATGACTATTTTCAAACTAGAGATTATGACATTATCGTCATAAAGATAAAGGCAGATGATATTGGAGCGTTAGAGAGGGTAATCCTGAACCGGAAGGTAGATGGTGTTATTTTGACTAGAGCCATAGAAGATAGTATGGCAATACAATATTTGAAAAAGGAAAAGGTTCCTTTTGTTGTGATTGGTTCTTATCATGATTCAGATGTATATCAAGTGGATGTGGAGCAGGAGAATGCATGCAGAGAGCTTACATCTATTCTGATACGCATGGGAATTCGGGACATTGCCTTATTTTGCGCCGATATTAGTCATATGGTTACGCAAAGCAGATATAATGGCTTTGTAAAAGCTTTTGAGGAGAATAATCTTTCGGTGGATACTAGTCGGGTCTTTGATGAGGTAGGATATCAGCTTGTGGCAGAAAAGGTAATTGAAGATCTGCTAAAGCAACAGATTGAGTGTATTATTTGTATGGATGACAATATCTGTATCAATGTATTGAATAAGCTTCGAAAAGAAAATGTAAAAATACCGGAGGACATTAAGGTAGCTTCCTTTTTCAACAACTCGTTACTAAGCAGCTACTACCCTCCGATAACCTGTCTGGATTTTGATATTCAGGAGTTGGGTATGGTTGCTGCAAAAATGATGTTAGATGTTCTGGAGGGAAATGATACACCAAAAAGATTGGAACTTGGCTATCAGGTAATGTTAAAAAATTCAACAAAGATGTCTGTATAAATAACAGATATGCAGAAAGGGGAAACAATGAGTCTGTTTATCAAAGGAATGGATATTTCGTCATATCCGGAAATGTTGGACAAGCAGTATACATATTATGATTTTAATGGAAAAGAGGTCAATCTGCTTGATTTTGCAAAGGAGCAAGGCTTTAATTATGGTCGGTTACGTATCTGGAATGAACCAGAGAGGGTGCCGGAGTCTGGAGGCTATTGCAATCTGAAGGACACGCTGAAAATGGCAAAAGAAATCATGCAAAGAGGTATGGGATTACTTCTGGATTTTCATTATTCAGATTGGTGGGCAGATCCCGGAAATCAAAATCTACCTTTTGCATGGAAGGAGCTTTCAGAGGATGAGCTGGTAGAGGTCGTGTATGATTATACCAAAAAGGTTATGATGGCATTAGCTGAAAATGGTACCTATCCTGATATGGTTCAAATCGGCAATGAGATCCGATGTGGTATGATGTGGCCGGTTGGAGCCATTACCAACTGGAAAGGGCTTGCAAAGCTGATTAATGCAGGCATTAAGGCAGTGCGTGATACGCAGGGAGAACGTGATACCAAGATTGTGATACATCTGGATCAGGGGGGAAGATATTATTATTATGAGGAATGGTTTGATGCAGCACTGGCGCATGGTGTTACGGATTTTGACATTATAGGATTGTCCTATTATCCATTTTGGCATGGAACCTTTAATGATTTGAAAAACACAATGGAAAAGTTAATTGTACGTTATAAGAAGCCTCTTGTATTGGCAGAAATCGCGCATGCTTATAGAATGAGTCAGGGTAATCTATTTGGTGAAGCACAGGAAAGGATTGCGGGATTTCCTGCGAATCCTGAGGCACAAAGAACGGTATTAGAGCTGATTATGAGTATTGTAGCCCATGTGAGCAATGACATGGGAATAGGCGTTTTCTACTGGGAGCCTTTCTGGCAGGCGAAAGAGAATGATGGAAGCTGGGGCTCTTGTATGGTACTGGTAGATAGTAACGGAATGCCGACAGAAGGCTGTAAGGCATTTGGAATAGAGCCGAAGAATACAGATATTAATAAAATTGCAAAAATCTATGAACCAAAGGCTGCTATGTTATCAGATAAGGAGCAATTAGAGCGTTATTTACCGCAGAATATCAAGGTGCTGATGTGGGATGGTAGTATAGAAAACAGAGTAGTAAATTGGGAGCTTTCTGATATGTCAGCTTCAGAAGAGTTTTCTGTTCATGGTGTACTTTCATCAGGAGAAGGTGTGCAGATGCAGATTCGCATTGACAGCAATGCTCAAAATCTGCTTGGAAATGGTGAATTTGTGGAAGATTTGCGCTTCTGGGAGGTAGAGACATCCCACGATGTTCAGCAGGAAATTCGACAGGAGATTGCAGAGGAATTTCCATTTGAGGCAAAGAATTATTTTTATTTTTCATGTAAAGAAAATCTGACCTTGTGTATGAAGCAATGTATAGAGCAGGTAGAGACAGGTAGTTATGTACTGTCTTTGGAATATCTTGGAGATAATACAACTGGCGTAAAGGTGTGGCTGTATGCAAAGTCTGGAGAAAAAGAATATATGGCAGACATTTTCCCAACGGATAGCGAGTGGGTGAGACAGGAGCTTGTATTTGAGGTTGAGGATGTGAGTGCCGTGGAGGTTGGCATAAAGGTCGACTCACCTGCGATGTATGGACAGGTGAGAGCTGTGAAGCTGGTGAAGAGATAGGATGAAAATACCCTGATACTTGAAAAGAGGTGTCAGGGTATTTTTTTTTGTAAAGGAGCTAAAGGTATAGAAATTAAGAAAAACACAAAAAAATGGCAAAAAGACCATATATGGACCACTTTACGCATATTATTTTTGTAAAATGAATAAAATAGAGTGTAAAAATATTTTGCGTAGGGGTGAGTTGATTGCAGGTACAAGAGGCGACCGTAAAAAGAATACAAGAACTTTGTGCCGACAAGAATATTAAAATCAATGAGCTTGCCCGTGTTGCAGGAATGGCTCCGTCAACGTTGAAAAATGTCATGAATGGTGGCAGTAAAAATACAGGAATTGTTACCATTGCGCAGATTTGTGATGGCTTGAATATAACAGTAAAGGAGTTTTTCGACAGCAAAGTATTTGAAGAACTAGAGCAGGAAATATCCTAAAGATAATGTGAAGTACTATGAAGAGAAATGTATTAATTATTGAAGATAATAAAGCGTGTATGGACGCACTGGTGGAGATAACAAGGAAATGTGATTCCGTCGGTGCTATTTTTTGTGCTGAAAACAAGGAAAAGGCATATGCTTATGCTATGGAAGAAACGATTGATTTGTTTCTGGTAGATATTATACTAAATCATTCGGAGCATCAGGATGTATCAGGGATGCGGTTTGTAGAGAAAATCAGGCAGATGGACAAGTACGAGTTCACGCCAGTTATTTTTATTACGAATCTGATTGATGAGGAAATGAATGCTTTCCATAATCTGCATTGCTATGGCTATATTGAGAAGCCCTTTGACCCGGAAAAGCTTTACAAGCTGATCTCGTCGGCACTGAATTTTCCTTTGCAGAATAACAAAAACAATGGCTTTTTCTATTATAGGAAGGATGGCATTATCTATTCGATAGAGGTTGACCAGATTATCTATGCAGAGACCAGCTTTCGTAAATTAGTCATCTATACAACTTCCGATGAAATCGAGATTCTATACAAAACGTGCAACAGTCTGTATAAGGAATTGCCAAGGGAATACTTTATCCAGTGTAACAGAAATGCAATCGTGAATCGCAAATACATTGAGTCTATTGATAAGACCAATCGGTATATCAAGATGAAAAATGGAAAAAGTGTTGAGATTGGAAGAATAATAGGTAAGGGGTTCTTTGAAGAGTTGGGTTATGATAGTTAATGTGGTGGCGGTTTTTTCAGAGTATATAAGTATTATTTTATTTTTACAAAAAGTATCTAAAAAGAAAATATTTTTTGATAAATATGTTATTTTATTTTTCCTTACAGATTTAATAAGCGTATGGTTGACAAAAGAATTTGGTGAAAAATATGTTTGGATTAGTTTGGTGTCATATTCTAATTTCTTAATTTATACTAGATTATGTTTGGTAAAGAAATGGGTTAATGCAATAAAAGTATGGGCACTAATGATTATTACGATACCTTGTCTGCAGCTAATGTTATATTATGGGACTAAATTTGCGTTAGAAAAAGTTATTAGCAAGCAAATAATGGGGATTTTAATAAATATCCTTATAAGTTTGATATTTCTTTTTTGGAAGAATAAATATACATATATAATTTTTCGTTCAGTGAATAAGATAAAGAATATAATTTTTATTTTTGTTTTTGGAGTATTGTTTTCATATTTATTATATATGTATAATTTTAATGGTATTATAAGTCCTAGTGTTATGATTCCTGTAATGGGTGGAATCACAGGTTTTTGTTTGGTATTTGTATTATGGACTAATGCTGAATATGAGAAAAAAAGTAAAGCAAAAGAGGTGCAATTATATGAGTTATATAATAAGACTTTTGAAGAGGCTATAAATACGATAAGAACTAGACAACATGAATTTGATAATCACATAAATGCAATAAAATGTTTGAATATGACAATACACAATCCTCAAGAGTTAATAAATGTGCAGAATGAATATTGTGATAAATTATTGGAGGAGAGTTCTGATAATAGATTGTTGAAGATGAATGGAGAACCATTAATAATAGGATTTTTGTATTCAAAGTTTATGAATGCTAGAAAAGAGGGAATTATAATAGAACATCAGATACAAGCTATTGAGTTTAGAAATAAAATAAAAATTGTTGATTTGATAGAAGTTCTTGGTGTAATGATAGATAATGCTATTGAAGCGTTGAGAGATGAGAAGTTTGTTAACAAAAAACTTATTGTTAGAATCTTGTGTGAAGATGGTGGAAAAATTGTGATAGAAGTATCTAATAGAAGCAAAAAATATTTAAATAATGAAATCGAAAAATTCTGTATGTTGGGGTATACTACTAAAGGCGAAAAACGAGGAATGGGATTGTCACGCGTGGTGGAAATAGTTAAGAATTATAAGGGAGATTTCTTTATCGGAAATGTCAGTTATGATGAACAAAATTATTTATGTTTTAAAATTATTATTTAATACAAAATACGTGTTTAGTGAGTTGAGACTAAACACGTATTTCTTTATTTTTCAAGTGTAGGAAACTCAGGTTCGCCAAAAAAGAATACACAGGGACAACAATATGGTAATTCCCAATACGACGACAACATCATAAACGACAACACCGACGTTGTAGCCATTGTCATAAAACGCTTAATCATGTTTATTCACCTCTTTTCTTTCGTAATTTTGCTATAATCAACTGCACAGAGTGCAGAAGTATAGTCCAATATCCCACAGCGAAGTATTTCGTTTGATAGAACAAGATAAGCAGTAGGATTCCGAAGCTGGTTGCCAGTAAGGTTTTCTTCTTACGATGGATGATTTCTCTTTCTGGTAATGGAGGTCTAGATGCAGAAAGGATTGGTGAAAGTGCACCATTGATTATCGTACATAGTCCCAGACTAATTATCGCACTCCAAAAAGGGATACTAATTCCAGTTAGAGGAATAGTTACGAGAAGAAAGTAACCAAGTGAGAAGAATAGGCAGGACATGTAATGCTTAAAATGTAGTCCGCCGGAGCTTAATCTCAGTGGCAGGAGGATGATAAATGCAAATAGAAATAAATCTAATCTGTGGAGAAGAGCAAACAAGACAATAAAAAGTAATAGCTTACTGACATCGTAGAAGATGCAGGTAATAGAAAAAATTAACATTTTTTTATCCCGTTCGCTGATATTCATATTTGCATCAATAAAGTTCGATAATATTTGCATGGTTCAAACCTCCAATGAGGTTAGTTTACAGGAATAGAATAAAAATCCTGCAAAAACGGCACAGAATGTGTAGTCTGACGTACAGATGAGAGAATATATAGAAATGCCTTGGTTACTACGTGAAAATAGCAAGTTAATGCGTAAAATGATAAAAGAAGCAAGGAATCTATTATCATAATAAATATTATTAATGATAAAAGGATTTAGATAAGTATGCGGGATGAAGAAATCTATAAGGAAGCGGGAGTTAGGATTCAGGGATTGCGAGAACGGTGGAGTTTAACAAGAGAAGAGATGGCAGAATTTGTTGGGCTTTCTGCAAAACATATTTATGAGATAGAGGCAGGGAGAAAAGGCTTTTCTGCAAGTACCTTGTATCGGATCGCGACAGCGTTTGGAGTAGGCTGTGATTATATTATGACAGGAAAAGAGGATAAGAACCTTGAAGCATAAGGTTCTTATCCTCTTTTTGGATTACATTTTAAATTGTTCGAGTGAGAAACGTTCCATTTCCTCTTTAGCGAGCTTGAAGCATTCCATGAGTCTTGGCGAAAAGACGCCACATTCCCCATTTAAAATCATTTCGTATGCCTCATGAAGTGAGTAGGCATCTTTATAGACTCGTTTGCTGATGAGGGCATCGTAAACGTCTGCAACAGAGACAATCTGAGCTTCTAAAGGAATATCATCACCCTTTAGCCCATCAGGATAACCACGGCCATCATAGCGTTCATGGTGATAACGACAGATTTCATAGCTGTATTTATAATAGCGCTCATCCTGCAGGCTTTCCATGGTTTTTAAGATGTCACAGCCACGAGTGGTGTGAGTTTTCATAATCTCGAATTCTTCGCTGGTCAGTTTACCGGGCTTTAAGAGAATACTGTCAGGAATGGCAATCTTGCCAATATCGTGCATGGCAGAAGCAGAGGAGATGACATCTATTTGTTCTGGTGTGTAGTTTACTTCCTCATATATTATACTGACATATTTTAACATAATCTTAGTAAAGCCTTTGATGCGTTGAATATGGTCACCAGATTCAACACTTCTAAATTCCACTACGGTACTGAGAATATCGATAATGTCGTTGTTAATCTCTTTGAGACGTTGGAGCTGCTTTTTCTTTTCAACATCATCGACATCGAAGATAGTAATAAGAATACCATTTTGAATAGGGAAAAATTCAAACTCCTTCCAACGATAGGTGCCATCCTCGGTAAGGACGCGGATTTCCTGAGAGAGGAAGCCTTCTTCGGCGCGAAATCCCTCTTCGTTTTCTACATTTTTAGGAATTGTTTTAGAGGTATTATAGTCGTCAGCATGCAAATGCTTTTGACAAAAAGAATAATAATCCTCCATGGTGCCGATAGGCTTGACATTTTTCAGGAGTCCTCTTTCGTAGAGGACATGGTAATAGTTTTGTTCTTCATTTAAATATACAAAGGCATCATATCGCTTACCTAAGATGGGCATAAGATGATTAGCGATAGTAGTGATGGCTTCCGAAGTATTTTCCGCATGATTGATAAATACGTTCGTTGGAATGGTATGTATAATATTTTCTAAAAAACGATTGCGTTCTTCTAGTTCCTGCACTCTTTTTTGCAGGTCTTCATATGAAAAAGGCGATTTATCCATAACATGTTTGCTCCTTTTTGGGGAAAAGTCGAATAAAAAACTCGTAATAGCAAAATTGTGTATATAATAATATGATAACATTGAAATTCACATTCGACAAGAGTTCTAAAAATGAGAATGAAAAAGCATGATTTGGGAATAACTATGAAAAAGCAGAAAAAGAAGGATAAGAAATGGATAAGAAAACAGATAAAAAAATTAAGGATTATCAGGATTACGTCGAAAAAATATCACCTAAGACCAACTTGGGACTACAGATGGCAAAGGCATTTATAACAGGTGGAATTATCTGCTGTATTGGACAATTTATAGTAAATACGGCAATGAATCAGTTTGGTATCGATAAGGATACAGCAGCAAGCTGGTGTTCCGTGCTGCTGATTCTTGCAAGTGCGATTCTTACAGGCTTTAATCTCTATGGTGGGCTAGTAAAATGGGGAGGAGCCGGTGCATTGGTGCCGATTACCGGCTTTGCAAATTCGGTAGTGTCCTCAGCAATCGAGTATCAGACAGAAGGTCAGGTATTTGGTATTGGTTGTAAGATATTTACGATTGCAGGACCGGTTATTTTATACGGAATCGTTACAAGCTGGACGCTTGGAGTGGTGTATTGGATTGGAACGGTGTTAGGAATTGTGTAGTTAAGTAAAGTATTCCCTTATAATGTGGTCAACAGTTTCAGAATTTAAAGGATGTTCTTTAGTTTCATATGTGGTAATTAATTGAATAGATGGGACAATACCATGTGTAGTATAAAGCTGTAATTTTGAATATGCTTGTTTGGAATAGTTTAAGTCGTCCATCATTCCAAAGTGCTCCCAATAATAGAAGTTACCGGTTTGTGGATGGCGAATTGTAAAATCTGGATATAGAACAATGTCACTTAATGGAAGCGCACATTCATAGCGGAAGGGAATCTTGTTTACATGAAGTGCCATGTCAATAAGTGCCTCTGATTTAGAACGAACTGTGTGGCCAGAGATTGTTTTAAGCGTTAGTTGCTCAGGATATTTTAAGTTGTGTTCATAAGGGGAATTCATCCATTCGAGAAGTTCTTTTGAGAGAGGCTTGAAAAATGGAGAAAGTAACTTTTGATATTCGGACATAGATAAAAGCAGATGCTCAGCCTTTTCAACATAGGCTTCGTGATGTTTTATATAAAATTCAAGTGCTTGTATTTCATGAATTAAATCATCATGTAATAAAGTTAAGTACTTTTTAGCAGCTAACTGTTCTGCTAGCTTTCGTTCTTTTTTGGGAAGATAGGTGGAAGTGTGTCCATCACTGATGTACCATTTATAACGATTGTCATTGCGAGCGCAAATGATTTTTCCTTTAGGAAAAGATTTTAGTTGAAACTCAATAGAATGTATTTGCTTTTTAAGCCGTTGTTGTTCAGCTAATATTTTTTCATATAGCGTAGTAAAAACCTCCTTTTTTATCATTGATTAGTGATATTGAAGCATAGATAGATTTATTTTGTAAATAGAAAAATTCAAATTTATATAAATTTTATATTTTTTGTCAATATAATGAATGAGAATTAGCAAGGAGGGTATATAGGGATTAGAAGCTGAAAGATACCCCGTTTCGGGCTGAAAAATTGTCAAAAAGTAGCATTTTGATATATTAGTGGGAGATATAGTGATGGAACAAAGGTAAAATACCCCGGAAAATGAAAAAGTGGGGTATAGAATGCGGTGAAAAGTGTATATACCCTAAATTGAAAATAGTGTAGCGTAATTGAATTGAAACAAGGAATGGAGCATGTGGTTCTTGTGAAAATAAGAAAATACCAGTAATATAGTGATATGGAAAATAGGTAAAATGAATGTCTAAAGTAATTATACTTAAATGGGTTTTAAGAAAGTAAGAATGTATTAACGTATAAAAGAGATACAACAAGATAGAAGGATAAAGCATAATATGAATATACTTATTTGTGACGATGAACCGCAAATTTTACATCAAATATCAGAAAAAGTACATAATGATTTCCCGGAGTGGCAGATTATGAAGGTAGGCAATTCGACAGAATTGCTGGGGTTACTTCAAGAGCAGGAATGTGATATTTTATTGTTAGATATTGACATGCCTGTCATAAATGGATTAGACATTGCAAGAAGGTTAGAGAACCTAAAAAAGAAACCGTTGCTGATATTTGTGACAAGCCATGATGAATTGGTGTATGACAGTCTGCAGTTTCATCCGTTTGGATTCGTGAGAAAGAGTTATCTTGAGACAGAACTTCCAAGAGTATTGCGAGATTGCGAAAAAGAAATAAACAGCCATAGCAGGCACTATCATTTCCGTACTTCGGAGGGAGAGATTAAGCTCTTGCTGGATGATATTTTGTATTTTGAATCAGAAGGAAATTATATTAGTGTTTATGCGAAGGACATAAGCTATCGCTTTCGGGAAACGATAACAACGCTTCAAAATACATTGGAGAAATTTGGTTTTATAAGAATACATAGAGGATTTCTGGTCAATCAGTCAGCTGTTGAGGTATTAGGAACGGATGAACTGAAGCTGTATAATGGCATGAAGCTTCCGATTGGAAGAAATTATGCAGAAACAGCCAAGAAACGGATGATGAGGTATATGCTGCAATGATATGGCAAAAGAAAGAAAAAACGGAATATCAGATATTGGATGAAAAATATCAAAAGGTATTAGGCGAAAAGGCTGAACTTGCATATGAATTGGAAGAGGTCAAAGCCTCAATGGGACAAATTATAGAACAAGATGTGCAGATTCGGGAGTTACATGAGAGTGTGCGAAGGATAAAGCATGATATGAAAAATCATATGATGGTAATTGCGGCATATCTGAATGAGGAAAATTATGAGCAGGCAAAAGCCTATACATCAGAGATTCTGGATAAGCTAAATGCCGTTCACAGCTACATAGAAACAGGGAATTCGCTGTTAAACCATATTTTAAATGAGAAGCTGAATCTGGCAAGGGCTTTAGGAATCTCTGTTAAGGCAGAGATTGAGAATGTATCTTTTGCGAAAATGGAAAGCCTTGATTTTTCGGCACTATTATCTAATATTCTGGACAATGCGATAGAAGCATGTCAGAAGGAGAGAGAACCGGAATTACAGGTAAGAATATCAATAAAAAGGGGATATGAGGTGATTTTGGTTAAAAATATGACAGAGATGTCAGTGTTAAAAAACAACCCGGAACTTCATACTACGAAGGAATCAAAGGAGTCACATGGTATGGGGATTACGCAGATAAAAGCAATTGTTCAAAAATACAATGGTCTGTGTGATTTCTATGAGGAAGAGGGATGGTTCTGTGTGAGTGCGTTTATCCCTATATAGCTGTTGTTTATCCCAATCCCTTGCAACGTGAGGTTGCAGGGGATATTCTATGTCCAGTGGTAGAAAATTGCAGTAACGTGGTGGCAGTTAATCAAGAATCACGAAGTGATTCTTGGAGTGATTGCCGCTGGGCAATCACTTGTACACACTTGTGTTAAGGAGTTTTATGATTACATTAGAAAGCGTAAGCAAATTTATCATTTCTGATTTCCATATCCATATTCCGCAAGGAGAATGCGTTGGGCTGATTGGCGTATCCGGTGCAGGAAAGACAACGTTGTTAAAGCTTATGAGTGGATTACTGGCACCGAAACATGGTTATATCAGAACAATAGGTAGGAATCCGGTACGGGAAAAAGGTACTTATGGGAGAGACATGGGTATCTTTCTGACAGGGAAATCGAATCTGGAGAATCAGGATACCGCCAGAGAAGCCTTGGAAATGCTATGTCATGTTTATCGAATTCCAAAAGAGGAATTTCATAGGAGCTATGAAGCATTATCGGAAAGATTTGCTTTCAGAGAGTATGAGGAGAAAAGGATAAAGGATTTATCCCTGGGACAGCGTATGCGTGTGGAGCTGGCAGCAGTGCTTATGCTAAAACCGAAGCTGTTACTATTGGATGAACCTGATATTGGATTGGATGAAAATGGTAAAGCTGCGTTCTGGAAGATTTTAGAGGAAGAGCGCAGGAAGGGAATGACGATTGTCGTGTCTTCGCATAATCCGGTTGAGATTTCCAGACATTGTAGCAGAATTGCATTGATAGATGAGGGAAAGCTTTTGTTTTACGGAACGGAGAAGCGTTTACGCAGTAAGTATGCTTCCATGGATATTATGCAACTGAAGCTGGATGGAAAAATACCGGATTTGGAGGATTTACCTCTGAAAAAGTATGAAGCAGAGCAGGATATGCTTCGATTATTTTACGATGCGAATCTGGTATCAGCAGCAGAAATCATAGGACTTATCTTAAAACAGACACAGGTAAAGGAGATTCAGGTGATAAAGCCGAATCTGACAGATATGATTATGCAGCTAAAGGGAGTGAAAGAGGATGAGCTTAATCGAGGTAAGTAATATTAGTAAATCTTTTAAGGTCAACAAGCGAAAAAGTGGTGTAACCGGTATGCTTGCAAATCTGCTTGTTCCAAAGTATGAAATCAGACAGGCAGTAAAGGATATCAGTTTTTCGATTGAGAAGGGAGAAATGGTTGGATTTATAGGCCCTAATGGAGCCGGTAAATCAACTACGATTAAAATGCTGTCGGGAATTCTGTATCCGGATAATGGTAAAATCTGCGTAGGTGGAAAGATACCGTATAAACAACGTAAGGAGTATGTAGGGAACATAGGTGTTGTCTTTGGGCAGAAGTCGCAGCTTCAATGGGATTTGCCGGTGATAGACAGTTTGGAATTATTGAAGGCAATCTACCGTATTCCGGATGAAAAATATCATAAAAATCTTGAACGTTTTGTAGAAATACTAGATATGGGAAGCTTTTTACATCAACCAGTGAGACAATTGTCGCTGGGACAGCGCATGCGAGCGGATATTGTGGCAGCATTGATTCATTCTCCGCAGATTGTCTTTTTTGATGAGCCGACAATTGGTGTTGACGTTGTGGGGAAGGAAACCATCCGTAATTTTATCCGTGAGTTGAATGCCGAGGATGAGATTACGATGCTTTTTACTACTCATGATATGCAGGATATCGAGAAGGTCTGTGAGAGATTGATTGTCATAGATAAAGGGGAAAAGATTTATGATGGTTCTTTATTGGGAATTCGCGAAAAATACGGAACGACAAGACAGCTTGATGTAGAGTTTGCACGAATGGAACAGATTGCACCAATAGAAAATGTGGAAATTGTAGAGCTGGATGCTCTTGATGGAAAGAAGAAACGTTTTGTATTTGAAAATAAGAAGGTTGCCATTAATGACCTGATGAATTACATATTGCAGAACTATCAAGTGCGAGACATCAGTATTTCGGAGCCGGAGATTGAGAGTATTATTCGAAAGATTTATAACGGAGAGGTTGTGACAGTATGAGATTAGCACCATATATAGCGTATTTGAAAAAGAGCTTTCTAAGAAAAAGTGCCTATCGTTTTGACCATCTTATGAGCATTCTGTCTACATGCCTTCGTATTTTTATCTTTTGGGAAATCTATAGAACATTATATGGCACAAGGCAAGAAGTGGACGGAATTACCATGGCTATGGTTACGACTAATTTTATCCTGTCGATGGGGCTGGATGTTGTATTTGGAATGGATGATAATTTCATACCAGGGAAAATTCATGATGGCAGTATTGCTACCGAGCTGCTTCGCCCTATGAGTATTAAGGGACGGATGATTGCGGAAAATATGGGAAGTTCTGTGTTTAAGTTGATTTTTCATTTTATTCCTGCATTGCTGATTGCACAGATTATGATAGGAATTCTTCCACCGGCAAGTCCAATGATGTTTATGTGTTTTCTAATTAGTGCGTTGCTTGGATATGGTGTTATGTGGAGTATCAGCTTTGCCTTGCAGATGTTGTCATTTTGGGTAATTACAACCTGGAGTATCACAACTCTAAAAAACGTAGTAATTAATATCTTCTCAGGAACGATGCTTCCATTGTGGTTCATGCCGGAATGGATGGACAGAATATTGCGATTTCTTCCATTTTCTTCTATTTATTTTACCCCGGTTCAGATTTATCTGGGACAGCTCTCAGGTGCAGAGATTCTGGAAAAGTGTTGTATACAGATAATTTGGATTCTGATTATCTATTGTGTTGGCGATATTCTTTGGAAGTGCGGACAACGTAAGCTTGTGGTACAAGGGGGCTAGAGGACATGCGTAGTGATACTTTGAATTTGACATGGATAT
This sequence comes from Lachnospiraceae bacterium, assembly GCA_017440575.1. Classification (GTDB taxonomy): domain Bacteria; phylum Bacillota; class Clostridia; order Lachnospirales; family Lachnospiraceae; genus COE1. Next base: position 26,064 of record JAFSGY010000042.1, read on the forward strand.
ATACCAAAAAAATTATGAAGGCATGGTTTCAATACCGTTCAGATGCCTTACTGCGGTCAGTGACGGTGTTTTTGCGTGAGGCGACAGGCATTATCGTTATTTACTTTACACTGTTAAAGTTCGATTCACTGAATGGCTGGAATATGTATGAGATGTTCTTTTTATATAGTCTTTTGTTCCTGACTTATGGAATTATGATTATCTTTTTTACAGGGTTAAGAGATTTCGGAAGAACGGTAAGAGATGGCAGCTTTGACCGATATATTCTGAGACCAAGGGGATTGTTGTTTCAGATTATTTTTGCCAATGCGGACTGGTTTGCGGCTGTTGGGCATGGAGGCTTGGGTGTTGTATTATTTCTGATTTCAGCGCAGAAGGTTGGCATTGAATGGAATGTCTGGTATGCCGTATATTATATGTTTGCTATTATCGGTGGTGTACTGATACAGGGGGCTATTTTCTTATTTCTTGCAACATTGAATATTTATCTTCTGGAAACAAGCAGTCTCAAGGAATTATTTTACTTTAATATGCGTAAGTTTGCAGGTTATCCGGTGAGTCTGTTTCAGAAGCCGATACAGATTCTGATGATTTACGTTGTGCCGTTTGCATTTGTGAATTATTTCCCTTCACAATATTTATTGCGAAAAGATGATATGCAGCAATATCCTGAAATATTCCTCTATCTGACACCGGTAATTGGTATCGGAATGTACATAGCGGCATATTTTTTCTGGCGGTACAGCATTCGTTTTTATAAGAGTTCAGGGAATTAATAAGAAAAGACAAAGAAGCGTTGAAGGCATTATATATGCTCTTTCAACGCTTCTTCTTCATGTTTAATCTCCCAATGAATTAAAAAGGTCAGTAGACCTCGCAGCAGGATGACAGCACCTAAGATAACAAGCTCCTCCCATTCGCGGACGATAACTGTTCTAAGAACTTCACTTCCGACTTTGAATTCCAGAGATACGGCAATACCCTGGGCAAGGTCAAGTCTGACCTTGGTATCATGACAAATCCATTCCTTAAAGCATTTTAGGGCTGTAAAGACGAGAATAATAATACCTAAAAGTTCTAATGTGGTAGTGCAGAATTCAACGATGTAGGTTAGGTATAACTCTATATAATGAAGAAACGTTTCCATTGCATAATTCCTCCTAAAATATTATGGATATAGTATATACAATAATGGTAAGATTATTAGACTACGGTATTTGGTGTAAATGTGTATGCCTGTGGAACATTTGCAAATTGTCAAGCTATGTGTAAAGAAAGGATTGGCATATCAAGGGGATAAAATTTAAACACTTTACATCTTCCGATTTTCTAAAATACAATATACAATGGGTAAGTGGATAAAGGTCTTTCTAATGGATGGAGAAGGTTATCAGGGAGGATTTATGAGAGCATTAAGGGATAAGCTGAAAGTACAGAATATTTTTCATTATATTATTATTTTCAGTATGCTGGTTATGTTGATTATTTTGGTAATGGGTGGTTATCTTTATCGTTTTTACTATAAAACGGTATATGACAGCTTTTGTACGGAGAATAAAAGTGAACTGAATACGGTAATAAATCAGCATGAAAACGATATGCAGATTATAACGGATATTATGCTGCAGACAGAAATGTCTACGGACACAACAAAATTCTTTTTGTCAGAACAGCCACAGAAGAGTACGGCATTAAAAGCTCAGATAAATTTATATACCAAGGTAAGTCAGTTTTTTGACCAGATGTTTTATTACTATCAGGAAGATGAATATTTATATAATCATTCCACGTCAGCAAATATTGACTTTTTCTGTAAACATTTGCAACTGCAACATTTGTCAGAGGAACAATTCGAGGAATTGTTAGGTCAAAAATTGAAGAAAATGTTGATTTTACCGGAGCAGAAAGTAGATGGACATTTTGTTTTTAATTATATGTCAATCGAAGCTGCTGCAATCTATATGCTGCCATTGGCACCGGATTATGATGGGATATTATTGTTTCTTGTAGGTAACGATTATTATGATCGTATTTTGCATGCGGAGGACAGGAATAATTATATTATTTATAATGGAGAAGTCATTGCACAGAGAGGAAGCTTAGTGATTTCAAAAGAACAGATGATATCTTCTCTAACAGAAGAATTACCGGAAGAAGTGGTGCAGAAAGAGGTAAGCTTTGACGGAGAAAGATATCTTTTAACAGCCCAAAAAATGGAAAATAAGATTGTTTATGCGACTCTGCAGCCAATGGAATTCTTTTTTGACCGCATGTTAAGTGGACAGTGGGGAATTGTGATGCTTTTGCTTGTATGTTGTATTCCGGCAGCATTCATTATTATGTTAGGAAGTAAGCGTCTGATGGATTGGTTCCAGAACATGAATCATTTGTTGAACCGGGGAGAACAGCATGCCTACAATATGGAGCATATGCAGGCCGATGTGCAGGCACTGGTTAAAGCAGAACGGGAAAGTGTTGTTATGCGAAAGACAGTCTTTGTTCGTAATTTTATCCGAAGTGATTATGCCTGCAAAGAAGTAGTACTGGAAAATGCGCAGAAGGTTGGAATGAATGTTGACTATACTTATTATGTGGTTGCACTTGTGAGTGACAGGGAAATTGGCAGGGAAAATAAAGCCTTTCAACAGATGCTTGAAGTGATTGGAAAGGATGATAAGACAGAAGGCTATGGTGTTCATCTGATAAACAGCAATCAGAAGCTGTTTGTGATATTTGCGAATGAAAAAGAAAGCATTGAGCAGATGGTAAATAAAATGTTTGAGGTTGGCAGAACACAATGTGAAGAGTTCGTTATGGCGGTTAGCTATTATCATGAAGAATTTACCAATGGTTCTATGGCATATGTAGAAGCCGTTACGGCATATGATAGCCGTTACTTAGTAGATAACAGCAGAATTATTTTCTATAACGATGTTCGGCAGCCGGTAAACTGGGAAATTATCCCGACGATTACTCTGCAAAATCTGAAAAATGCATTGAAAACCAGAAATGGTGAAAGCGTAAAGGATATCATTCAGGAGATTTGTGAACGAATGAGAAAAGAGCGTCCTTCTATGTTCACGTTCCGATGGATATATGATGATATTCTTCGTATTTTATTAGCAGAATGGCCCGGTGCGGAAAATGAATGGAATCAGATTTACAATGTATTTACACTATCAAGATGTCAAAGCATAGAGGATTTCAATGAGCTGTTAACAGAAGCCTGTCGTATGATTTTAGAGAGCGAGACAGATGTACAATCTCAGCAGACGAGCGTAGCAGAGAATGCTATGCATTATATGAACATGCATTATAAGGAAGCTGATTTGAATATGTCTATGCTGGCAGACTATTTGCAGATTAGTTCTGTAACACTGGCTGTAGAATTTAAAAATGAGACAGGAGTCAGCCCGTCGGATTATTTAGCAAGCCTTCGTATGGAGCAGGCAAAAAAGCTGTTGAAAGAAACAGACCTTTTAATCAAGGAGATTAGCCTGGCAGTTGGTTATGAGGATGACCATGTATTCATGAGACGGTTTAAAAAATATACCGGAAAGACTCCGGGACAATATCGAAAAGAAGATTAGAAAAATGAGATTAGGAAAATGAGGTGTCGAAATTTTAGACACCTCATTTTTTTGACCTTATCAAATAAGTTCTGTAAACCAGAAAAACAGCCACAATGTGAGTTTTGTATGGAAATATATAGCATAGTGTTAAAATTTTAAGCACTTTACCCAAGGCAAAATGGTGGTGTATGGTGAATGTGGACAAAGCGATAAGCGAAAAAGTCATAAAAGTATAAAGAAAGGAAAAAGGGTTACATGAACAAAAAAGAAAAAAGCAAAGTAAGTGTTCAGAGACAGAGAAGGAACTTAAAAGCCGCTTTGAAGAATAACTGGCAGCTATACTTATTTGTATTACCGGCTATTATCTATTTCATCATATTTAATTATCTGCCTTTGTATGGAATACAGATTGCGTTTAAGGATTACAAAGCAGTGCAGGGAATAGCAGGAAGTGCCTGGGTTGGTTTGAAGCATTTTAAGAAATTTTTTGAAGCATATTATTTTCAGAGATTACTTATTAATACCTTTGTATTGAATATTTTCTACTTAATATGCAGTTTTCCGATTCCTATATTGTTAGCGATTCTGTTGAACAGAATACGCAATAAGAAGTTGCAGAGAACAATCCAGACAACCATATATGTACCGTATTTTATCTCTACGATTGTATTGGCTGGTATGATGTATATTTTTCTGTCACCTTCCAGTGGAATTTTCAATTTTGCAAGAGAAGCTTTGGGAATGGCGCCGATTGACTTTATGTCGGAAGAAGAAATGTTCCGTCCTATCTATATTATTTCAGGTATTTGGCAGTCGGCAGGTTATGGAACGATTCTCTATATTGCTACTTTGACAGGAGTAGACCCATCTCTCTACGAAGCTGCGGAGATTGATGGTGCAAATATTTGGCAGAAGATTCGATATATTGATTTACCGACACTGATTCCAACTGCCATGATGGTATTCATTCTGGATTGCGGCAAGATTTTAAGCAGTAATACGGATAAGGTTCTGGTAATGCAGACGCCGGGAAATACAGCTACATCAGATATTATTGGGGTATATGTATATAATGTCGGACTTGGTTCCGGTCAGTTCTCCTATACGGCTGCCATTGGTTTATTTGTTAATATCATTAACTTTATCTTAATTATAGTAGTAAATAAGATAGCGAAGAAATCAGCTAATGTAGGATTATTCTAGGGAAGGAGGATGAAAAGATGTCAGGCAAAAGAAAACAAAATATGAGTCTGAGCAATCGGGTGTTTTACATATTCAATACGATTTTCTGGACTTTTATCATGTTTATCATTCTATATCCGCTATATTTGGTATGCATTGCATCAGTATCTGATCCGGATGCAATTGTAAGAGGTGAAGTAATATGGCATCCAGTGGATTTTTCACTTATGGGATATGAAGCAGTTATGGGATATAAGGAGTTGTGGACTTCCTATGGTAATTCTTTGATTTACACAGCTGTAAGTATTGTGATTAGCATTGTGGTAACACTGCTGGCAGCATATGCATTGTCCAGACCGAAATTCCCGGGTAAGGCTTTTATCAATATGTTTTTTGTAATAACGATGTTCTTCAACGGAGGTCTGATTCCTACCTTTTTGGTAATGAGAGACATCAAGCTTTACAATACACCATGGGTTATTATTTTAATGGGGTGTGTCAGTGTATGGAATCTAATGGTAGCAAGAACTTATATCCAGACGAATATACCGGAAGAATTATATGAAGCAGCGACACTGGATGGAGCGAGTCATGTACAGTTTTTCGGAAGAGTCGTTTTTCCATTAAGTAAAACAATTATCGCAGTACTGGCAGTTTATTATGGTGTTTCCAAATGGAATGATTATTTTACCGGGTTGGTATATCTGAAGGATAGAAGATTGTTGCCTTTGCAGACAGTATTGCGAGAGATTCTGGCAACGCTGCAGGTAGACAAATCCGGTGATTACATGATGAACATGATGGATAATGCAGAATCTATGGCAGAGGCAATGCGAATTGCCAACGTATCGAAATACTGTATCATCATTGTAGCTACGGTTCCGGTCGTTATCTTATATGCATTTATGCAGAAGTATTTTGAAAAGGGAGTTATGATTGGTTCCCTGAAAGGCTAACAGTTAATTATATACGATTTTGGCACAGTATGTGTTAAAATAGAGAATGGAGGGTTTCTTATGAAGAGAAAAGTTTTAGCATTAGTATTAACAGGTGCAATGACAATGACTGCACTTGCAGGTTGTGGCAGCAATGAACAGGCAAGCACAGAGAATGCAGCAGGTGGTGCAGAGGCTACTGCAGAAGCAAGTAATAATTTTAATGAGACAGGTTATCCGATTGTGAATGAACAGATTACATTGAAGGTAATGATGGCAATTCGAGATAGTGATTCTTTAACGAATCCGGATGAAATGCCTGCTGTTCAGAGACTGGAGGAATTGACTAATATTAATATTGAGTGGGATATGATAAAGGGTTCTGACTGGAAAACAAAGACCAATTTGATGTTTTCTTCAGGTGAATATCCGGATATCATTATTTGTCCAAATGGTGAGGGATATATTGATGATGAGGAGTACGGTGTTACACAGGGCTTGGTAATTCCATTAGACGACTATATTGAGAAGTATATGCCTATTTATAATGAGCGTATCGCAGCAGAAGCTTCTGATCCTACGGTAAGTCTGATTGCAAGTGATGGACAGAAATATTCGGTTGGTTATCTGGTAGGTCAGAATATTAATACTTCTGCACATACCTTTATTAATCAAGAGTGGTTGGATGCAGTAGGAATGGAAGCGCCTACTACGGTAGATGAGCTGACAGAGGTATTAAGAGCATTTAAAACGCAGGATCCAAATGGTAATGGTGAGGCTGACGAAGTACCATTGCAGATGGGACTTGACACAGGTTATTATGGCTTCCGTTATATTCTTCCTATGTTTGGAGTTCCAGCAGATGCTGATAAGTGGATATACATTGATGATAATAAGAAGGTACAGTTTGCGGCTGACAAGGTTGAGTTCCGTGCAGCAGTAGAATGGTTACACCAGATGTATGAGGAAGGTCTGACTGACCCGGAAATTTTATCTCAGGATTACAATACGGTAGAGACTAAGCTGAAAGAAGGTAATGTAGGTTTATTCCATGCATGGAGATTACTGGCAATGGGCTTTGATGATGGTGTTGCTGCAAATAGTGTATGTATCCTTCCTCCTTCAGCAGAAGGAACGAATGCATTAATGCATCGTATGCTTGAAGTGGCACGTCCGGGTGCATTTGTAACTTGTACTAATGAGAACATTCCTGCAACTATGCGTTTGCTGGATGCTATGCTTGACACAGAGATGCAGTTTTCCTTATATTATGGTGAGCAGGACGCAACCGATGGTACGGGCTGGACATACAATGAAAATGGTAAGATTGATTCTCTGAATACCGGTGCAGTGGAAGTAAGAAATTATCTGGATTGTAACACAATGTTCTTTGCTCCGGGTGAGTATATTTCCTCAACCTTTAACATGCCGGCTCAGCGTATTGAGAAGACAACATATTGTAAAGATTATGATGCAGCAGGTCACATTCAGAAGTATGCAAATGATTATCTGGATATGGCACCGCTGACTGCTGAACAGGTAGCAGAATCGAATCTGACAGAAACAGATATTAATAAGACCGTATGGGAAGGTGTTTCAAGCTTTGTTACGGATGGTGTGACAGACGAAAGCTGGAATGAATTTGTTGGCAAATTCGAGACTATGGGCGTGACGGAATATGTGCAGATGTATCAGACTGCAATCGATTCTATGGATTTAGAGTAATGGTGTTGTTATAGAAGTGAATAAACAAGAAGTCCTGCCGGATGATGTTCGGCAGGACTTTTCGTACATTATGGTAGAATTTGAAAGAGAAGGTAATAATTATGCAATATGAAAATCCAATCATTCGTGGTTTTAATCCGGATCCGAGTATATGCAGAGTAGGAGAGGACTATTATCTGGTAACAAGCTCGTTTGAGTATTTTCCGGGAATTCCAATTTATCATAGTAAGGATTTGGTAAACTGGACACAGATAGGGAATTGTTTACAACGTTCTGAAGAATTTCCATTGAGTCATGTGAAGGACTCCGGCGGCATCTGGGCACCGACAATACGTTATCATGAAGGGATATTTTATGTGACAGCGACCTTGGAACAGTATGGTAACTTTATCGTATCGACAGATAATCCGGCAGGAATATGGTCTGCGCCTGTCTGGGTATCGGTAGGAGGTATAGACCCTTCGTTATTATTCGATGAAGGAAAAGTATATTATTGTACCAATCATAGAGAGCACCCGGAAAAAGAGGAAATTACGCTGGAAGAGATTAATGTGGAAACGGGAGAGCTGCTGACTCAGCCAAAAGCAATCTGGAGTGGCATTGGTGGTGGCTTTTTGGAGGCACCGCATGTATATCATATTGGAGAATGGTATTATATCATGGCAGCAGAAGGTGGAACGAACTTTAATCATATGGTTACGATTGACAGAAGTAAGTGCATATGGGGACCATATGAGGATTGTCCATTCAATCCGATTTTAACGAATGCGCATGATACCAGCAAGGAAGTGCAGTGTGCAGGACATGGAGATTTGTTCGAGGATCATCATGGAAACTGGTGGATGGTTCATCTGGGAATACGGTTATGTAGGCGAACTATGACGAATCTTGGCAGAGAGACCTTTTTAACACCGATTGTATGGGAGAATGACTGGCCTGTGGTACAGAATAACAAAAAGGCTGTGCTTCTCTGTGATGGACCTTTGTGGGAAAAACAAAGAGTGCATAAAGAATGGAGAGCTGATTTTACAAAATCAGAGCTTGAGTCGGAAATTATGTTCCTGAGAACCCCGGTTAAGGAGAATTATCAGATTCAGAATGGACAATTGGAAATTAAGCCATCTTTGGTTAAGCTTTCTGACTGTGCGAACCCATCTTTTGTGGCAAGAAGACCTTTGGATTTTGACTGTGAGATGGATATACAGTTTGATTTTACACCACAGCAGGATGGTGACGAGGCAGGTGTTGTAGTACTGCTTTCTTCGGAGTTTCATGTAGAAATGTTTATTAGAAAAGAGAACGGTGAAAACTATCTGATTTTGCAGAAGAATGCAGAGGATATGGTACAGATTGCGTATAAAGAGAAAGCCGGTGATGTATCTTCTAGTCATTTACATATGAAGATTAAGGCAGATAAGGAAAAATATACCTTCTATTTTGGAAAGGATGAAGCTTCTTTACAGGAAATCGGGACAGGTTCCACAAGATTTCTATGCTGTGAGTTAGCAGGGAAATGTTTTACAGGAACGGTATGGGGAATCTATACTGTCTGCCAACAGGAGACTGGAGCAGAGCTTTGTGTTAGAAGTTGGAGTATGCGATAAAATGTTACAAATAAAATAAAAACTGTTGAAATTGCGAATGTAACTGCTACAATGGAAGTAGCAAAAGAAGAAAAGAGAGTAGCAGTGTATACAGTTGGAAGGATAAATAGAAACATTTACAAATGCATTACAGAAGATATTGTAACGGATGAGGTTATAATAACGGATGAAAGAATACAGCATATAAAAGACAGGCATCCAAATGACTATGAAAGATTTTGTGGCTACTTGAAAGAAATTGTAGAGAATCCGCAATATATTGTACGCCTGCCAAAGAGTTCCTTGATATTCTAATATTGGAACATAATCATGTTATGGAAAAGAGTGTAAGCACCAGATAATGAATTCTTAAATGAATTGATTATATGGTGCTTTTTATTATTCCTGTGCCAACTGCATCTGGTAATAGAAGCCCTTTAATGCGAGCAATTCTTCATGTGTACCACGTTCGATAATTTCACCCTCACGAATAACCAGAATGAGGTCTGCATCCTTGATGGTGGATAAGCGGTGTGCGATCGCGACAATGGTTCGTTTGCCAGTGATGTTTTTGATGGCTTTCTGAATCTGGCGTTCTGTCTGAACATCAACAGAGGCAGTGGCCTCGTCCAAAATGATAATAGGAGACTGGCGTAGGATGGCTCTTGCGATAGCAACTCGCTGTTTTTGTCCTCCTGAGAGGCGAAGTCCTCGTTCTCCTACCTTGGTTTCATATTGTTCCGGCATATGTAAAATATCTTCGTGAATGTTGGCAGCCTTTGCAGCTTCTTCAATCTCTGCCTGAGTAGCGTCAGGCTTGGCATATCCAATATTTTCAGCAATCGTTCCATTGAATAAGAAGGTATCCTGTAAAACAGGAGAAATATTGTGTCGGAGGCTGTCCAGAGTCACATCACGAATGTCTTTTCCATCAATCAGAACCCGTCCCTCAATCGGGTCATAGAATCTGGAAAGGAGCTGTGTCATGGTTGTTTTGCCAACTCCGGTCGGACCAACAAGGGCAACCATCATACCAGGCTTACAGGAGAAAGAGATGTCTTTCAAAACCGGAATTTCATTTTTATAGTGAAAGCTTACATGTTCAAAGGCAATGGAACCATCCACATGCCCAATATCGGTTGCATGCTCGGAATTCTGTATTTCGGACGGGGTATCTAGGATTAGAGTCACTCTTTCTGCGCCTGCAAGGGATTGCTGCAGATTTTCTAACAGGTTAGCAAGACCGGAAACGGGGGCATAAAAAAGTGATAAATAAAGCACAAAGGCAACAATATCTTCCACAGAAAGCTGTTCCTTAAAAGCTAGAAGTCCTCCAAAGAAGACAACAAGCACAGTTCCTGCGGAAGAAAGAAATTCTACACTTGGATGGAAAACAGCACTGGCGCGTAAGGCACGAAGCATGGCTTTTACCTGTTCAAAATTCTTTTCACGGATTATTCCGCTTTCATAAGCTTCCTGCCCAAAGGACTGGATTTCATGAAGCCCGGAGAGACTATCTTGTAATTGGGCATTTAGTTCACCCATGCATTTTTGGGAAGCCTTGAAGAATGGACGTACCTTTTTCGCAAAGATAACACCGGAAAAAAGAATCAGTGGTATCGGACAGCAGGTAATGAGTGCCAGCTTCCAATTGATTGTAAGCAGAATCACTAAGACTCCGACAAAGGTAACGACATTGGTTATCATTTCAGGAATCATATGGGCATATAGGAGCTCAAAATCTCTGGTATCATTGACAATACGGCTCATCAGGTCACCTGTCTGCTTGTCATGGAAAAAGCCAAGGTCAAGACTTTGTAATTTATCATACATGCGGCTTCTCAAGTCGCCAACAAGATACCATGCAGCCTTATGAGCCAGATAATTACTTAGAAAGCGGAACAAGATTCGCAAAAGATATAAGCTAAGCAGAATCAGGGTAAGCGTTGTAATAACAGAAAAAGAAGTCTGCTTAAAGCCGGATTCCACAATTCCGGTCATAGCGGATAAGACCTTTGGAGCTGTCAGATTTACAGCAGTTAAGGCTAGTGTTGATAAAATAGCAAGAATATAAAGTCCTTTATATCTTGCTGCTTCTTTGGTAAGTTTCCATAGCATTTTCATGAGTTTTGATACTCCTTTAGTGTGTTCATATGTTTTTATTTTATTATACAATGTGTTGATTATCTTGCAAAGCATATTCTTAGTTTGCTGGATTATGGGCATAAAGAAAGAGCATGTCAAATCTGACATGCTCTGAAAAGTGTTCTTATTAGTTTGTTGTGAAATTATCGAAGTATCCCTGAATTAAGATAATTGGAGTACCCTTGTCACCGGAACCGGAAGTTAAGTCACATAAAGAACCGATTAAGTCAGTTAACTGTCTAGGTGTTGTTCCCTGAGAAGCCATGTTACCAACTAAGTTATCTTCCTTGGATTTAATGCTGTTAGAGATTGCTTCCTTTAATTCAGCACCGCTAAGGTTAGCAAAATCATTATCAGCAAGATACTTTAACTTTAATTCGTTTGGAGTACCAACAAGTCCGTCAGTAAATGCAGGAGATACAACCGGGTCAGCTAATTCCCAAATCTTACCCTGTGGATCCTTGAAAGCACCATCGCCGTATACCATAACTTCAACATGCTTTCCAGTCTTTTCTAAGATGGAAGACTGAATATCTAATACTAAGTCCTTACACTCGTTAGGGAATAACTTAATCTTATCCTCTGTAGACTTGTTAGAACCAAGTAAACCATACTTTGCGTTGTAGCCGCTGCCGTTTACAGGAGCTGTAAGGATATCATCTAATCCACAAACAACCTTCGCGCCAGCCTCTCTTAAGATACGCTTTGTACGAACTCTTGTGTGAATGTCACAGTTGATGATGCAGTCTGTGTAGTTGAGAATGGTCTTTGCCTGGTTAGCGAAGATAACTTCAACCTCGGCACCAGCTTCCTTGATGATGCTGGAATAGTAATCTACATAATCAACACCTGTGAACTCATGCTTGTTTTCACCGAATAATTCACGGTATCTTTCTAATGTTAAAACGTCAGAATAAGGATTGATACCAGCTTCATCTAACTGGTCATATGTCAATAATGCGTTTCCAACTTCGTCGCTTGGGTAGCTTAACATTAATACACCCTTCTTGCAGCCCAT